>CBIHQA010000134.1:0-8389 GCA_966211475.1 uncultured Neisseriales bacterium | reverse complement strand
GAGGGCGGGAGTCGGAGGGTGGGGAAAGTCTCAGGGAGGCTGCGGATGGGTTGCCTTCGGTCAAACCAGCAAAGCTCGCTTTGCGCCCGCCTGATGCCTTGCTCCCCCACCGTGGTCCGCAGCCTCAGGCTACCGCTGTGGCCCGCTTCTCCACGAACCGCCGCACGTACTCGTTGGCCGGCCGCGACAGGATGTCGTCCGGCACGCCCTCCTGCACCAGCAGGCCGTCGCGCAGGATGGCGATGCGGGTGCCGATACGCAGCGCTTCGTCCAGGTCGTGGGTGATGAACACGATGGTCTTGTGCAGCGTGGCTTGCAGCTCCAGCAACTGTTCCTGCATCTCGGAACGGATCAGCGGGTCCAGCGCGGAGAACGCCTCGTCCATCAGCAGAATGTCGGTGTCTACCGCCAGCGCGCGGGCCAGGCCCACCCGTTGCCGCATGCCGCCGGAGAGTTCGTCCGGGTACTTGCGCTCGTAGCCCTTCAGCCCCACCCGTTCCAGCCAGTGATGTGCCCGTTCCAGCGCGTGTTCGCGCTTGTCGCCGCGCACTTGCAGGCCGTAGGCGACATTGTCGATCACCGATTTGTGCGGCAGCAGGCCGAAGCCCTGGAACACCATGCTGATCTTGTGGCGGCGGAATTCGCGCATGCCGTGTTCGTCGAGCTTGAGGATGTCTTGCCCGTCCACCTCGATGCGGCCGGCAGTCGGGTCGATCAACCGGTTGAAGTGGCGCACCAGGGTGGATTTGCCGGAGCCCGACAGGCCCATGATCACGTAGATCTGCCCTGCTCCGATGTCGAGCGACACCCCGTTGAGGCCCACGTTGCAACCGGTGGCTTGCAGGATTTCGGCCTTGGTGCGGCCCGCTTGCAGCAGCTTCAGCGCCGCGTCGCTGTTGTCGCCGAAAATCTTCACCACGTCGCGGACGACGATCTTGCTCATGTCAGGCTCCCTCGCCCACTTGCGGGTCGTTCTTGGCGCCGGCGGAAACCCGGCGCTTGCTTTCGCGCAGGCTGGCACGCTGGCGCCGGCTCTGCCCGTAGGATTGCGAAATACGGTCGACCACGATGGCCAGGATCACGATGGCGATGCCGGCAGTCAGGCCGCGGCCGGAATCCAGCGTCTGGATGCCGATCAGCACGTCCTCACCCAGGCCGCGCGCACCGATCATCGAAGCGATCACCACCATCGAGAGTGCCATCATGGTGGTCTGGTTGATGCCGGCCATGATGGACGGCAGCGCCAGCGGCAGTTGTACGTCCTTCAGCAGTTGCCAGCGGGTGGTGCCGAAGGACCAGGCGGCCTCGGTCAGCTCCTTGTCCACCTGGCGGATACCCAGGTCGGTCAGGCGGATCAGCGGCGGCAGCGCATACACCACGGTGGCGAAGATGGCCGGCACCTTGCCCAGGCCGAACAGCATCAGCACCGGGATCAGGTAAACAAAGGTCGGCAACGTCTGCATCACATCCAGCACCGGCAGCAGGATGCGCCGCAGCGGGTCGCTACGCGAGATCAGGATACCGACCGGGATGCCCAGCAGCACCGACAGGATGGTCGACACCATCATGATGGCCAGTGTCTGCATCAACTGGTCCCACAGTCCGAAGCAGCCGATCAGGTACAGCAGGGCCGCCAGCCCCAGGCTGCGGAACCAGCTGCGGGTAGCATGCCAGGCGATCAGCGCGATCACGCCCAGTACCAGCCAGGCCGGCGTGCTGCGCAGCAGCGACTCCAGCGGCACCAGCAACCAGCGCAGCACCGCCGTGCTGATGTCGTGGAAGGTATCGCCGTAGTGGGAGACCAGCCACTCCACCAGGCTGTTGATGTGTTCCTTGAAGGAAAGTGACGGAAACATGGGGTGCTCCAGATGCGCCACCCGGCAAGCTCACGGGTGGGGCGTCAACAACGGGGGGGAAATCTGCCCCAAAGGGCGTTCTAACTGTGTACTTGTGGAGTCAGCCCGGCATCGTGTCTTGCACGGCTCGGTAGCCGACCGGCCAGCCGCCCGGGTTGGCCGGGCAGGCTGGTCGTGATGCAGCGGTACGGTGCTTACTTCAGGCTAGACGCGATCTTGGCGCCCGCATCGGCCGGCACCCACTTCTTCCAGACTTCCGGATGCTTCTTCAGGAAATCGCGCGCCTCGGTCTTGGCGTCCACCTTGCGGTCGGCCTGGTCGGCCAGCGCCTGGTTCAGCAGATCCAGCGGGATGTTGAACTTGCTGAGCATGTCGATCAGCACCGGGTCGGCATCGTGGAAGGGCTTGGACACGCCCGCCTGGATGATCGCTTCCGGCGAGGCGGAGCCGCACGGGGACGCCACGTCCTTGTCGGCCAGGCTCTTGAAGCAGCGCTCGTTGTACGCCGGCTCTTGCAACTGGATGAACTTGTACTTGCCCATCAGTGCCGTCGGGGCCCAGTAGTAGAACAGCACCGGGCGGCCACGCTGGTAGGACGAAGCGATTTCGGCGTCCAGCGCCGCACCGGTGCCCGGGCGGAAGTTCACATAGGTATCGGTCAGCTTGTAGGCCTTGAGCTTTTGCGAGTTCACGCCTTCGCAGGTCCAACCGGTCGGGCAGTTGAGGAAGCGGCCCTTGCTCGGCTCCTCGTCGTCCTTGAACAGATCCTTGAACTTGGTCAGATCGGCCACCGACTTCAGCCCTGGCGCCATCGGCTTGATGCCGCGCTTGGCGTCGCCCTTGATCACGTAGTCCGGCACGTACCAGCCTTCGTTGGCGCCCTTGATCACATTGCCCACGCCCTTGACCTTGCCGGCCTTGAAGGCGTTGTTCCAGGCGTCGCTGCGGCCCACCCACTCTTCACCGAACACCTGGATGTCGTTGTTGGCGAGCGCGGCTTCCATGGTCACGCTATTGCCGGGGATGGCGTCGGTCTGGCAGCCGTAGCCCTTTTCCATCACGAAGCGCATCACTTCGGTGATCAGCGCGCCGCTCTCCCAATCCACCCCGGCAAACTTCACCGGCTTGCCGGACGAACACCAGGCGGAACCCGCCGCCATCGCCTGCCCGGCCGAACCCAGACCCACCACCAGCGCCGCCGCCAGCAGACCGGACTTGCGCAGTTGTTTCCCCATCGCCTTCATGTGCTTCTCCCCACGTGGTTGATGTACGGCCCGACGTCCCCCAGGCCCATTCCTCATCCGAACCGGTTGCCGCAGCTTCCCCCTGCGTTACGCCACCGTGGCGTAGCCCGACCGGAACGCTTCTTCCTGCAAGGCCACGACGCGCTGGTACGCATCGAAACCCAGCCGTTCAAACCCCTTGATATGCAGCCGCGCCAGGACCTCGGGCATCGATTCGACCAACCGATCCAGCGACTGTTGCAGCAACCCGACCACCTCGGCCGGCACCCGGCGCGACGCGATCATCGGCAGACCCGGCGCGCTGGCCGTATAGCCGATGACCCGCACCCGCGAGGTCAGTTCGGGCAGCTGTTCCTGCGCATAGGTGAAGGTCACCGCATCGATCGCCGCCAGGTCGGATTGGCCCTCCGCCACCCGTTCCAGCGACAGGCGATGGGCGCCGGTATAGACCACCTCTCCAAAGAACCGCCCCTGCTCCGACAGCGGCGCCACCGCATGACGCAGCGCGTTCATGCCGCTGTTGGAATCGACTTGGTTGACCGCCGCCCGCTTGCCGCGGCAGTCGGCCAGGGTCTGCAAATCGCTGTTGGCCGGCACGATCAGCGCACTGCTGTAGTCGGTACCGCTGCAGCCCGTCACCGTGAAACAGGGTGTGGCCACCACCTGCACCTGGTTATGCAGGTAGGCGATCAGCGGATAGCCGCAGGTCTGGGTAAGCAGCACGTCCGGCTGGCGCCAAAAGGTCGGCAGCTCGCCGGTGGCGGCCACCACCTCGACCTCGTCTCGCCAGCCCTGCTCGCGCAGCTGCTCGACCACGCCGTCGATGAGACGGTCGTAGTCCGCCCGCTGCACCGGGGTGAGGTTGTACATCGGCAGGGCGATCTTCCAGCGCATGATCAGTACTCCATCGGCGGCAGCGTGGCCGGCGAGCTGTCCGACACACCGTGCGCCGCATTGGCGAACGGATGCACCGGCCGGGCCACCGGGCGCCAGGCAAAGCGGCGTACCCATTCACCATAGCCGTGAACCAGGAATCCGCCGTTGCGGGCGAGATATTCTTCGCGCCGCGGCCAATAGATCGCCGGCAGACCGTACCAGGGCACCGACGGCAGGTCGTGGTGCACCAGGTGATAGTTGTTGTTGAGGAACAGCAGCCGCCACGGCAGCGCCGCCTCGTTGAGCACGCAACGGTGCTTCACCGCCTCGGCCGGCTGATGTTCGAAGAAGGAGCGCACCATCGCCAGCGCCAGCCCCGGATAGGCGATGCACAGCACGTAGTAGAGCGGCGACATGCCGAACTGGCGGTCCATCCATACCAGCATCGCCGCCAGCAGCGTGAAATGGCACAACCACATCGGCAGGTAGTGGAAGTTGCCGCGCAGAAACTGCCGCACCGTGCCGACCAGGGTATGTGCATAGCCGATCAGCGGCCCGAGCAGCAGACGGCCCAGCAGCGTATTGCGGACATGGCACACGGCGCGGCCCAGCTTGCCGAGGCGGTTCCAGCGTTCGGTGGTGACGAAGTAGCTTTCCGGATCCAGCCCCGGCAGGGTGAGGTCTTCATCCCGGTGGTGGCGGATATGGGTGTCGCGATAGAGGGTGTAGGGGTACCAGACCGACAGCGGCGCATAGCCGAGGATGCGGTTGACCCACACCCAGGGCGTCGGGTGGCCGTGCAGTAGCTCATGCTGCAGCGACATGAACCAGGCGCAGAACAGGATCAGCAGCGCGGTGGCCAGCGGCAGCCCCAAGGTTTGCCAGTGGGACAGGGTCAGGTACCAGCCACCGTAGATGGCGACGATCAACGCCCAGGTCGGCGCCTCGGTACGCCACAGCCAGCCGGCCTCCATGCGGCCCAGCTCGGCTTTTTGCGCGTCGTCCAGGTATTCTGCCATGTGCCCCTCATCCCCTCGCCCGGTGAAGGTCTCCCCGTGGGGAGACGCCTGTTGTTGTGTCCGGTGTGCGTCGTGTGGAGTCATCTTGTATTGACTATACAACTTGTGTCAACAGTCGGATTCGCTCCAAAGCGAAAATTTTTCGCAACTTTATTCCAAGTTATTGTTTAAACATGTGTTTAAGTTCTTTACGTTCGTCGGCGCGACCTGCTTGATCCGACCACGGGACGATAATGAATAGACAACTATCGGCCATGCTATAGTGTGTCGATCCTCAGAAAGGCTGACGCCATGACCCAGCTTGTGCGCAAACCGGTTCCTGCCTACGAACAGATCAAGGACTACGTCCGCCGCAAGATCGATGACGGCGTGTGGAAGCTGGGCGAGCTGATCCCGTCCGAGCACGAGATGGTCAAGCAGTTCGGCGTGTCGCGCATGACGGTCAACCGGGCGCTGCGGGAGCTGACCGCCGACCAGGTGCTGACCCGGGTGCAGGGTGCCGGCACCTTCGTCACCGCGCAGAAGTACCAATCCACGCTGATCGAGATCAAGAGCATCGCCGACGAGATCAAGGGGCGCGGCGACCGCCACACCAGCGACGTACTGATCATGGAGCGCACCACCGAGGCTGCCGCGCTGGCCGCGCTGGAACTCGGCGCCAAGGATTTCGCCTTCCACTCCCGCATCGTGCACTTCGAGAACGGCGTGCCGATCCAGCTGGAAGACCGCTACGTCAACCCGAAGCTCTACCCGCACTATCTGGAACAGGACTTCAGCGACCTGACGCCGAATGAATACATGACGCGCGAGGCGCCGGCCCAGCGGGCGTCCTACCAGATCACCTCTCGCATGCCCGATGCCCAGACCCGGCGACGGCTACTGATGGACGTGGGTGAGCCCTGTCTGGTGCTGCACCGGCGCACCTGGGCCCGCAACCAGGTGGCCACCGAGGTGACGCTATGGCATCCGGGGTCGCGGTTTGAATTCACCGGGTATTTCTAGCCAGCCTGCCCTGTAGCGCGGCTGGAGCGCCGCGGGCTCCCGGGGCCAGCCGGCGTGAAAAAAAAAAACCCGCCACCGCAGCGGAATCCGGGGACATCCGTGCTTCAAAGAAAGCTCCCGGACTCCGCTGCGCTGCATCCGGGCTACGGTTGGATCGGGCCATGCCGCCCCAGCGCGGCAACACAGCCTTGACGCAAACCCATGGCGGGCTGCGCTGCGGCGCGTCAAAATACGCGCTATCCCCCGATTCCGGAGACCCCGCCCCATGGCGCTGAAGCTCGCCGACATCCGCAAGGACTACTCGAAGAAGGAACTCTCGCCCAGCGACTGCCTGCCGGACCCGCTGGCCCAGTTCGAATGCTGGCTGCAGGAGGCAATCCGCGCCGAGGCGCTGGAACCCACCGCGATGACGCTGGCCACCGTCGACGCCGACGGCAAGCCCAGCGCCCGCATCGTGCTGCTGAAGGGCGTGGAGGAAGGCCGCTTCCTGTTCTACACCAATTACCTCAGCCGCAAGGGCCAGCAGATCGAGCAAGACCACGCGGTGGCGCTGACCTTCTTCTGGCCGGAGCTGGAACGCCAGGTGCGCATCGAAGGCACGGCCGCCAAGCTGCCGCCGGAAGTGTCGGATGCCTACTTCGCCAGCCGCCCCTACGCCAGCCGCGTTGGCGCCTGGGCTTCCGAGCAGAGCCAGGAAATCGATTCGAAGACCGTGCTGGTGAAACGCGCCGCCGAATTCGGCATCAAGTACGTCACCCACGTGCCGCGCCCGCCGCATTGGGGCGGCTTCGGCGTCACGCCGGAACGCATCGAGTTCTGGCAGGGCCGGCCCAGCCGCCTGCATGACCGAGTGTTGTACCAGCATGGCGACCAGGGGTGGCGGCGCAGTCGGCTGGCGCCGTAGGGACGTCCATTCCCCATCATCCGTAGGGCGGAATCCCGCGAGGAGGCTGGCGCGATTCCGCTCTACGTCCGCAAGCCCTGTCTGCCCTGTTCGAAGCTGGAACCCGGTGTTTCTTCCCCCGATCTAACCCCCGTCCGGGTAATCACTTGCACGGGTGGAACATGAAATTCCATTTGTACAAAGGGTTCGAGGTCGCCCCCTATCCCTATCAACTGACGAAAGGCGGTTGCTGGGTCGCTCGGGTCGCGGTGACCCGGCCAGCCACGCCGCAAAGCTGCGCCCTGGTCAGGACATACACCGATGATGCGAACTTCCCCAACAAAGAGGATGCCGAGACGCACGCCCTGGAGCTGGGTAAGCAGATCGTGGATGGCAACCACCCCCGGTTTTCGCTGGGGGAAATGCGTGACTGAAAGCGGCAGCGCTCAGGCGTCGATCGGCCAGGGCGGGCCCTTCAGTTCCACCACGTTGCCCTCGGGGTCGCTGACGTAGATCGACGGCCCCTCGCCTTCCGCTCCGTAACGGGACTCGACCTTGCCCGGGTCCAGCCCATGGCTGCGCAAATGCGCGATGATCTGGTCGGCATCGAAAGGCTCTACCCGCAGGCACAGATGGTCCAGGTTGCGGCCCTCCCGCCCCGGCGCCGCGCCGCCCATGCGGCCGAGCTTGCCATCCACCGGCACCAGGTCGATCAGCGAGCTGCCGGCCCGCACCTGGTACAGGCCGGGGCCGTCCTGGATCTTCTCCAGCGTGCAGCCGATTACCTGGATGTAGAAATCCATCATCCGCTGCACGTCGGTTACGCGCAGCACCAGATGGTCGATGTGCTTGAGTTTGAACATCCGCGGCTCCTTACGGGTCCGATGATCCGCACCTGTTGAAAAACGCACAGCGTTCAGCCGAAATCCTGGACAACAAGCGCGATCGCGCAATCAGAAAAACAGTCACAACCAGGTAATACCTGCCTTTGAAGGCAAAACAGGGCACCAGGCATGCCTGTCAAATTTTGCACAACGGCTCAAGCCGGCGGCGCGTCACCCCAATAGTCGGCATCGCCATAGGTGTGCTTCAGAAAATCGATGAACAGCCGCACCCGCAGCGGTAGATGCTTGCGCTGCGGGAACAGCGCATAGATACCGGCCGCCGGCGCGGCAAACTCATCCAGCACTGTCACAAGCCGGCCCGCCTGCAGGTCCGAACCGATCTCCCACAGACTGCGCCAGGCCAGCCCCAGCCCGGCCAGCGCCCATTCGCGCAGCACCGCGCCATCGTTGCACTCCAGCGGACCGCCGACCTTGAAGGTCTCCAGCTCGCCATTCACCAGGAAGGTCCAGCCGCGCTGGCGCCCGCCGCCGCCGGTCAGGCTCAGGCAGCGGTGGTGCACCAGGTCGGCCGGCGCCGCCGGCAAACCATGGCGCTCCAGGTAGGCCGGGCTCGCCACCGTCACCCGCCGGTTCTCGGCCAGCTTCAGGCTCACCAGGCTGGAAT
>CBIHQA010000133.1:0-8412 GCA_966211475.1 uncultured Neisseriales bacterium | reverse complement strand
AACAGGGCGTTGGACGAGGTATCCGAACCAGTCAGGAACACGCCCAGCCAGCCGAGCAGTGGTGAGAAGAACGGGAAGGCCGCACCCGTGCCGGCCAGGACCAGCGCCAGGGTGGAGGACATGCCGGAGTAGTTGGCGACGAAGGCGAAGGCCAGCACCAAGCCGATCGACAGGATGGGGCGCTTCAGTTCCAGCACGGTTTCCTTGAAGGTGCGCGCGCCGTCGGCGGGCTTCATGCCGAGGATGGCCATGGTGATCAGCGCGGCGATCAGGATGGCGGTGCCGGTGGCGGAGACCAGGTCGAGCTTGAACAGCGCTTCGTAGGCGGTCGGCTTCGGCACGATCGGCGTCATCTTCATCACCAGCTTGTCCAGGTGGGCGACGTGGAACTTCAGCACCCAGCTTTCCAGCGCGCCGCCTTTGGCGAACAGCGCCTTGAAGGGCTTCAGGCTCCAGATTGTGACCATCACCGTCAGCACCAGGAAGGGCGACCAGGCGCGGGCGATCTGGCCGCTGGAGTAGGGCGACGGTTCACGGCCGCTGCCACCTAGACCACCGAGGGTCATCGCCGCCACACCTCCGCCGACGCTGACCGTGGTGCCGGCCGAGGCCCGTGCGCTACGCGGTGCCCACACCTTCAGGAACGTGGTCAGCGATACCAGGCTGACCAGCGCGGAAGTAATGTCTGGCAGTTCCGGGCCGAGGTGGTTGGCGGTGAAGTATTGCGTGACCGCGAAGCTGCCACCGGCGACCAGCGCAGCCGGCCAGGTTTCCTTGACGCCCTTCAGCCCGTCCATCATGAACACCAGCCAGAACGGCACCAGCAGCGACAGCAGCGGCAGTTGGCGGCCGGCCATCGCGCCGATATGGAAGGCGTCCAGTCCGGTGACCTGACCGGCCACGATGATGGGGATACCCATCGCGCCGAAGGCGACCGGCGCGGTGTTGGCGATCAGGCACAGCCCGGCGGCGTACAGCGGGTTGAAGCCCAGTCCGACCAGCAGCGCGGCGGTGATCGCCACCGGTGCGCCGAAGCCGGCCGCGCCCTCCAGGAAGGCGCCGAAGGAGAAGCCGATCAGCAGCATCTGCAAGCGCTGGTCGTCGGTGATGGACAGGATGGAGCTGCGGATGATCTCGAATTGACCCATCTTCACCGTGATCTTGTACAGGAACACGGCGGTGATGATGATCCAGGCGATCGGCCACAGCCCGTAAGCGAAGCCATAGCCGGCGGCGGCCAGCGCCATGTCGGCCGGCATCCCGTAGGCGAAGATTGCCACGGCGAGCGCCAGCAGCAGCGTGATGCCGCCGGCGATATGGCCTTTCAGGCGGAATACCGCCAGCGCCAGGAAGAAGAAAATGATCGGAATCGCCGCCACCAGCGCCGACAGCCCGAGGCTGCCGAGCGGCGTGTAAATCTGGTTCCAGGGTTGCATGGGTGGTCTCCTCATTGCGGGGTAAAGGCGCGGTGAGCTGCGCCTGTCGTCTCTCCGGTCGTGCCGGCAGGGTGGGGGCCGTGGTCGGCCCCTCGGTTTCTAGGATTCAAGGCAAAGCCGTCCCCTGCGCACGGTGAAAACCGTGCGGTCGGGTCAAGCGGTCAGCGGTGGAGGATCAGGCGCGGGTCATGGCGGCGCCTGGCTTTGGCGGTCGAGTAGCACTTCGATGCCGTCGTAGGGAATGCCGCCGTGCTCGGTCAGGCCGATCTGGCAGGTACGGCTGGCAGAGGCCCCGCAAGCGCAGCCGGCCTGCCGGTTGGGCAGGTCGCGCAGTGCGTGGGCGTTGAGTTCCGGGGTGGTGAAGCCCTTGTCGCCAGCAAAGCCGCAGCAGGCGACGTCGGACGGGGTGACTTCGTGCGCGAGTTGTTTCGCCAGTTGCAGCAGGGCACCAGCTTCGCCCAGTTTGGCGACGCTGCAGGGCACGTGCAGCGTCAGGTGGTCGATGGCGCTGATGTTCAGGCGCGATGTGACGAAGCGGGCCAGGAAGCCCGGCGCCGCATGCAGTTGCAGCTTGTCGGAGAGCTGGCCGGCGCGTTGTGCGTCGATCAGCCGCAGCGCGCAGGGGCCGTTGTCCAGGTAGACCGGAATGCGGCCATCGTCGCTGGCGGCCAGCAGGGCTGCTTCGGTTTGGGCCAGCGCGTGGCGGGCGGCTTCTTCTGCGTTCTTGGAGTCGAAGGGTTGGCCGCAGCACAGGCTGTCGGCGTCGGCTGGCAGGCGGGGCGCGAAGCCGGCCTTGGCGAGCAGGGAAAGCGTGGCTTCCAGCTCGCTCGCCTTGCCCCGGTTGCCGGCCAGCACGCGGTTGACGCAGCTTGGGAACAGCACGACCGGGTCGCCGTTCGGGCGTGGCGTGGGCAGCGAGCGGGCGGCCTTCGGCATCTGCATCGGCAGCAGCGGAACGGTATGGCCGTCGCCGCGCAGCGTGCGGTTGAGGCGGCGTGTGGTCGCGGTGCCCAGCAGTCGGCGGCCCAGGTGATAGAGCGACAGCAGGCGCCCGGCGTTGCGGGTGAGCAGCCGATAGCGGTCGGCGGCCCAGGTGGCGCGGCCGGGGTGGGGAACTGGTCCGCGCAACTGCTTCATCAATTCGCCGGTGTTGATGTCCACCGGGCAGCGGGTGGCACACATGCCGGTGGCAGCGCAGGTGTCGATGCCCAGGTAACGGTAATCGCGTTCCAGTTCGGCCAGCCGCGCGGCGTCGTTTCCACTCGCCCGCAGCGACTGGATCTCCCGCCACATCACGATGCGCTGGCGCGGGCTCAGCGTCAGGCCACTGGCCGGGCAGGCCGGTTCGCAGAAGCCGCATTCGATGCAGCGGTCCACCAGTGGGTCGGCGGCCGGCATGGGCTTCAGGTTCTCGACATGGGTCTGCGGGTTGTCGTTGAGGATCACGCCCGGGTTGAGGACGCCGTCCGGGTCGAACAGCGCCTTGATCCGCTGCATCACCGCGTAGGCCTCGGCACCCCATTCCAGTTCGACGAAGGGCGCCATATTGCGGCCGGTGCCATGCTCGGCCTTCAGCGAGCCGCCGAAGTCCACCGCCACTAGTTGTGCCACCGCGTCCATGAAGCGGCGGTAGCGGTCCACCTCCGCTGCTGTGTCGAAGCGTGGTGTGAACACAAAATGCAGATTGCCTTCCAGCGCGTGGCCGAACAGCAGCGCCTCGTCGTAGCCGAAGCGGTCGAACAGCGCTTGCAGGCCGGCCACGCCGTCCGCCAGCCGCTCGATGGGGAAGGCGACGTCCTCTATCACCACCGTGGTCCCGACCGGGCGCACCGCGCCCACCGCCGGGAACAGACCCTTGCGGACGTTCCAGTAGCGATCGGTGGTCGTCGGTTCGGTCGAGAAGCCGGTGTGGCGGGCAACCGGGAAGCCGGCCAGCACGCCGTCGATAGTAGCGATCTGCTGTTGCAGCGTGGCTGCGTTTTCTGCCCGGGTTTCGATCAGCAGCGCAGCGGTGTAGCGGGTGCTGACCAGCACTTCCGGCAGCTTGTCAGCGACGGCGGCCAGACTGCGCCGGTCCACCAGCTCCACGGCCGCCACCGGCGCGGACTTGAGCGCCGTCACCGCCCGACAGCAGGGCTCCAGCGCATCGAACAGCACCAGTGCGGAGGCCTTGTGCGCGTGCTCCGGCACGGTGCGGTAGGTGATGGCGGAGAGGAAGCCCAGCGTGCCTTCCGAGCCGATCATCAGGTGGGTCAGCATCTCCACCGGGTCGTCGAAATCGAGCAGCGCATTCAGGCCGTAGCCGGTGGTGTTCTTGATGCGGTACTTGCGGCGGATGGTGTCGGCGAGCGGCGCATTGGCCTTCACCTGCTGCGACAGCGTGGTGAGCCCCGCCAGCAGGTCGGCACGCTGACGATGGAAGTCGGCCACCGACACCGGATCTGCCGTGTCCAGCAGGCTGCCGTCCGCCAGCATCAGCCGCATCGCGTCCAGCGTGTGGTAGCTGTTGTCGCGGGTGCCGCAGCACATCCCGCTGGCGTTATTGGCGGCGATGCCGCCGATCTTGCAGGTGGCGATGGAGGCCGGGTCCGGGCCGATCTTGCGGCCATGGGGCGCCAGCAGCGCATTGGCCCGCGCGCCGACCACGCCGGGCTGCAGCCGGATGCGGGCGCCGCCGTCCAGAATCTGATGGCCGCGCCAGTTGTCACCCAACAGCACCAGGACGGAATCCGTCACCGCCTGCCCTGACAGGCTGGTGCCGGCGGCGCGGAAGGTGACGCCCAGCCGCCGCTCGCGGGCAGCTCGCAGGACTAGCGCCACCTCGTCTTCCGACTCGACCTTCACCACCACCTGCGGCACCAGCCGGTAGAAGCTGGCGTCCGTCCCGTAGGCGAGGCGGCGGGTGGCATCGGTGTAGATGCGCTCGTCCGGAATCCGTCCGCGCAAGGCGGCGAGGAAGTCCGCCCAGGGCGAGCCGACGGCGCCGTCCAGCGGGCTCATTCCGGCTGCCCCTTCTCGCGCAGCAGTTCGTGCAGGCTCTTGGCCGCAGGCTTCAGCGGCGTGCGGTGCTGCGTCCAGCCCATCTGCTTGGTCGGCGTCAGCCCGCGCAGTCGGGTGGCGGCCCAGCGGAACAGCCGGTAGGTGCCAGGATGCGCGAACGCGCCGGTCCAGAAGCGCCAGATCAGATGCTCGCCGAGCGTGTACTTCACCCCCTGTCCGCGCAGCGGATGCGCCACCTGCTGATGCGGGTTGCGGTTGGCTTCCGTCCGCAGTCGGATCAGCAACTCCGGGATGGGGATGCGCACTGGGCACACCTCGCCGCAGGCGCCGCACAGGCTGGAGGCGGTGGTCAGGTCATGCGTCGCGTCCAGCCCCAGCAGGTGCGGCGACAGGATCTTGCCGATCGGCCCCGGGTAGGTAGTGCCATAGGCGTGGCCGCCGATGCGGCCGTACACCGGGCAGTGGTTCATGCAGGCGCCGCAGCGGATGCACTGCAGGGTGCTGCGCAGTTGCTGGTCGGCGTAGGCCTGGGTGCGGCCGTTGTCGAGCAGTACCAGGTGGACTTCGGTCGGGCCGTCCAGCTCGTCTGGTTTCCGGGGGCCGGAGATCAGGTTGAAGTAGGTGGTGATCGGCTGGCCGGTGGCGGAGCGCGTCAGCAGGCTGTAGAGCGGGATCACGTGCTCCAGCTTTTCCACCACCTTCTCGATGCCCATGATGGCGATGTGCACCGGCGGCACGGTGGTGGTCAGCCGGCCGTTGCCTTCGTTCTCGACCAGACACAGCGTGCCGGTCTCGGCCACCGCGAAGTTCACGCCCGACAGGCCAATGTCGGCCCGCGCGAACTTGCGCCGCAGAATGCGCCGGCCGGTCTGG
The DNA here is from genome assembly GCA_966211475.1 of uncultured Neisseriales bacterium. Lineage (GTDB taxonomy): Bacteria > Pseudomonadota > Gammaproteobacteria > Burkholderiales > Leeiaceae > Leeia. The sequence continues at coordinate 3,103 of CBIHQA010000133.1, read as the reverse complement.
ATCAGTTCGTCCACGTCCTCGGTGTAGGGCGTGTCCGGCAGCTTGTCGTGGAACAGCTCGCCGATGTCTCCCTTGGTCTTGTGGATGGCCGGCATCACGATGTGCGAGGGCTTCTCGTCCGCCAGCTGGACGATGTACTCGCCCATGTCGGACTCCAAGCTCTCCAGGCCGTGCGCCTCCAGGTAGTGATTGAGTTCGATCTCCTCACTCGCCATCGACTTGCCCTTGATCACGCTGCGGGCACCACGACGTTGAGCGATGTCGAGGATCAGCGCATTCGCTTCCTCGGCGGTCTCGGCCCAGTGCACCTGCACGCCACGGGCGGTGAGGGTGGTTTCCAGCTGGGTGAGTAGGTCCGGCAGGCGGGCCAGCGCGTACTGGCGGATCACCTCGCCGAGGTCGCGCAGGTGTTCCAGCTCCTCCGCATCCGGGAACTGGGCGCGGCGCTTTTCCTGCAGGAAGTTCATCGCGCCCTTGAAGCTGGCGCGCAGCTTGGGGTCGGCCAGCGCCTCACGGGCACGGGCCTTGAAATCGGTGGTCGGCACGAAGTGCAGGGTCTGTTCGCTCATGCCACGCTCCCTTCTCCGTCCGGCAGCAGCACGATCACCACCAGCTGCTTGGGGCCGTGTGCGCCGTAGGCGACCGTCTGCTGGATGTCGGAGGTCTTGCTGGGGCCGGATACCAGCACCAGGTTGGTCGGCATGCCGTCGGCCCAGCGCTCGTCGCGGGCGGCGCGGTAGAGATCGGCATGCAGGGTGGCGGCGTCGATCAGCGCGATGTGCAGCGGTGGCACCAGCGACACCGTGCGCGGCGTGCGGTGGTCGGGTTTCAGGATCAGCGTGCCGGTGGCCGCGATGCCGGATTCCGCCACAGTGAAGCCGGCGTCGACGGTGTCGAACAGTTCGTCCTTCCAGGCTTCGATCGGTTGGTCGAAGCTCAGCGTTTCCACCCCGTCCGGTAGGGAGGCGCAGAGTGCGCGACCGGCGTCGCTGTCCTGGTCCAGCAGCAGACGGCGCACGCCTTTTTCCTTCAGCAGCCGGGCGGCCAGGTCGACCCAGGCGCCCGGCAACGTGGTGTAAACCTCGGCGTGGACAGCGGTCAGGTTGGCGCGGAAGCGTTCCACCCGTTCCAGCAGCGGCGGCACCTGTCGGTCGCCTTCCGCATAGTAGGCAGCCACGTCCGGTCGGCTCGGGGCCGAATCGGGGGCGGCTGCCCGTAGCTTGCCAAGGATGCGTTCGCGGGCGTTCATGCATCGCCTCCTTGCAGGCGCTTCAACAGGAAGCTGGCCAGGTGCTCGCCCGGTAGCGGCAACCCCTGATGCTGCGCCGCCTGCCGGATGTTCAGCATGCAACCGCAGTCGGCGGTGACAAACTGCTGGCAGCCGGTGGCGGCGAGGCTGGCCGTCTTGTCCTTGACCATCGCGCCGGAAATGTCCGGATGCTTCAGCGAGAAGGTGCCGCCGAAGCCGCAGCATTCCGACTCGCGCTCGTGTTCGATCAGCTCGATGCCGGGCAGCGCACCGAGCAGCGCCAAGCCGTGCTGCCGGGTGCCCATCTCGCGGCGGGCGGAACAGGAGGTATGCAGCGCCACCCGCACCGGCTCCGTGCGCGCCTGGCTCAGGTCCACATGCAGCACCTCGACCAGGAACTCCACCAGCTCGTACACCCGCTCGGCCAGCGCCGCCGCCTTCGGCCCGTTGACCGGATCGTCCGCGAACAGCTTGGGCCAGTGGTGCCGGATCATCCCGGCACAGGAGCCGGAAGGCACCACCACCGGCCAGTCTTCGCCGAACAGCGCCAGTTGGGCCAGCGCCACCGCCTTGGCCGCCTCCGGCTCGCCACTGGTGTAGGCCGGCTGCCCGCAGCAGCTCTGCCCCTGCGGGAAGTGCACGGTCAGGCCTTCGCGTTCCAGCAGGCGCACGGCGTCCAGCCCGGCTTCCGGCACGAACAGGTCGACCAGACAAGTGCCGAACAGGTAGACCTGTGCCGGCTTGCCCGGGTAGATGCGTGTCTGCATGTGTTCCTCTCTCGTCGCATCGGCTGGCCGGTACGGTGCCGGCAAGCTTGCGGTTCTCATGGTCGCGGATGATCCGGCCAGTGCTTAAGAAAGCTCAAATTGGTCAGACCAATTTCATTCACACTAAAATGGTAAACCGGGATGGCCGGATCGGCTGAAAGCCGCACGCCGCTTGTGTCGAGCGGCCATGTCGGCGCCCGCACGACACGCCGCCCAACCGCCGGACGGCACAGCAAAGAGGACGGTATGAGCAACGATACCCGCAGCCTGTCGGAAACGGTGATGCGCCGGCTGGAGACTCACCTGCTGGATGGCTCCTGGCAGCCCGGCATGCGCTTGCCGCCGGAACGCACCCTGGCCGAGGGGTACGGCGTCTCTCGTGCCACGGTGCGGGAAGCTACGCAACGCCTGGTCGCCCGCGGCCTGCTCGCCAGCAAGCGCGGCAGCGGCGTGTTCGTCACCGACCGGCTGCAAAGCGGCTTCACTTCCCCCTGGCGGCAGCTGGTGGCCGACCACCCGGAGCTGCGCAGCGACATGCTGGAATTCCGCCGCGTGCTGGAAGGCTCCACCGCCTACTTCGCCGCGATGCGCGCCGACAAGGCCGACCTCAAACGCATGGGCGAGGTGATCCGCCGCCTGCAGCAAGCCAGCGAAACCGGCGACCACGCGCTGGAGGTGAAGACCGACGCCGAATTCCACGAAGCCATCGCCGATGCTTCGCACAATGCGATGTTCCGCCACTTGCACGCCAGCGTGATCAAGATGCTGCGCGAACATATCGCGCTCAATATCGCGGGGCTGCAGGACGAACGCACCCCCGTCTCGCCCTTGCTGCTGCAACAGCATCTCGCTATTTGGGAAGGCATCCGGCAGCGCGATCCGGAAGCTGCGCGGCAGGCGATGCTGGCGCACATTGATTATGTGCGGCATCAGTTGGAGCCGGATGTGCCGGGGGAGGGCTGAGGGGGTGTTGTTTTGGTGTTTAGCGCTGGCGCGCAGCTAAAAGCATTTCCAGCGGGAGTTCGCCCCGCAGCCGACTCACTTTCTTTGCTTCGCCAAAGAAAGTAAGCAAAGAAAGGCGACCCCG
>CBIHQA010000132.1:0-8558 GCA_966211475.1 uncultured Neisseriales bacterium | reverse complement strand
GACCGCCGTTGGCACTCGACCTGATCGAGTGCTAGCAAGCGGATTATAGGGAGGGGCGTGAGGGATGCAAGAGGGGCCCTTCACCGTCCTTCGGCGGGGCGCATGCCCTCGGAAAGTCCGCCGCTCGCCTCGGAGGAAACATCACCGGATGCCCTCGTTGGCCAAACCCTCAGCCGTGAAGAACGACTTCGGAATGGCCTGCACCACTTTGTACTGCGACGGCAATTCGTTCGATGCCATGTTCAGGTAGTAGGCGCCGCTCTCGAGATCGTAGCCGCCCCACAACACGTTTCCGAGCAGCGCGGGGATGTCGGGCGCGAGCAGGGTGAGTGTGAAGTGCGTGCGCCAAAGCTCGCCCTTGGCGTCCCAGCCATCGATGAGAATGATCTGCCACGTGTCCTCGTCCACGTAGTACTTGCGCCTGGGCACGACGTGCCGCTTGCCGGGCAGGAGCGTCGCTTCCACTTCCCAGACGCGGTGCAGTTCCCAACGAACGAGCGAGGGGTTCAGGGTCTTGGGGGTCACCAGTTCGGCCACCTTTGCAACGGCCGCGCGGTTGTTGTTGTAAGGGATGTAGATCTCTCGTTTACCCAACAGCTTGAGTTCATGCTTGTCGATGGGCCCCAGAAGCATGAACGCTTCATCGAACAGGCCGATGGACGAAGTCACGGAATCAGGTGTGTCATAAGAGATTGAAGGGGCTTTGCGGACGCGGCGCTGGCCGACGAGGTACTGCCAGACCCCGCGCGACTTGGAGGCGTTGAGCGGGTCGTGCCCGAAGATCGCTTCGCCCGCTTTTGAACCGGGCTCCGTGGCGGCGAATTTGCCCATGCGTGAATAGCCATCGAACGTTTCGATGCTGCCTTGGGGATCGTAGTAGGGGTTTCGAAAGGTCTGAATGCCTCCGGACGCCAGGGCACGGCGGCCGTCGGCTGTGACCACCCATACGCGCAGAGGCATTTGCGCATAGGTGCCTGTCCAGGCGAGCCGATGGTTCTGGATGACCTCGTATCCGTTCGCGGGGATGGGGAACGGGATGCCTCCGTACGCGCTCTCGGTGCCGTGACCTCCATCCACCAATCGCGCGCGTGTGGCGTTCTTGAACGTGTTGTCGTACACCCACTGGGGCGCGGCTGCGGTTCGGTGAGTGGGATAGACGTTGATGTGGTACTCAGGGTACTTCTTCATCAGTGCCTTCACGCCGTCGGTCAGCTTGCCTTCATGCTGGGCCATGTTCTTGGCGTTGATCGACAGGATGGGGGTTTCGGCGGCGAAGAAATCCGGACGTGCGTCACCCTGCTTGAAGCCCGGTGGGGCTTGCGTCAATCCGCCGGTCCAGGCGGGAATGGTGTCTTCCCGGTTGCCGGCCCGCTCTGCGCCAAGGGGGGTGAGCGAACTTTTGAGCTTCGCGGCCTCTTCGGCAGTGACGATGGCCTGAACCGGAAGCGCCGCCAAGGCGCCGGCGAGCACGAAAGCCAGGAGCAACGGGCGGTGCATGTACACGCCTCCTTCGATCAGAACGTGCGCCAGATGGAGAGGGACACGTAGGCCCGGTCCTTGAGCGACTGCGCAAACGTGAGCTGGCGCGGTGCTCCGCTGCCGGGGACCAGCGTTTCGGTGAAGGTCTTCTCTTTGCCGAAGTAGTTGGTGTAGTTCAGCCCGGCGTTCCAACTGTTGCGGTATTTCGCCTTCACGCCGATGCTGTAGTCGCCCGCGCGCGAGGCTCCCCCTGCGAAGTTGGAAATGGCCGATGAGCGGCCGCCGAAGTTGACTCCCAAGGCAATGGGAACGGAGAGGTCCAGTGCAGGGATGACCTGAAAGTACTGTGGCTCGAACAGCATGCGAAACGCAAAGGCGCCCTTGGTGGTGTTCGGGGTTCTGCCGCCCAGTCCTGTGCTGGTGCCGTTGACCGCGAAGATGTCTTTCGTGACGGCCAGTCGGCGGTTGTACGCCAGTTCTCCGACGACGGCCCCGCCGCCCCACAACGGACCGGGGCGCAGGACGTAGATCCCTGACAGCTGCAGGTGTCCGGTGCGGCCAACGGCATAGCAAGGATCGTCGCTGGAGGATCCACAACTGAGCACCGGCCCAGGGCCGAGAACTGCTGCATCGCTGGGAAGCGGCGCGTTCCAGCGCACTGAGCCCTCCAGGGCCCAGTTCAGCTGCCCCACGGAGGAGGTGACACTCGCGCCGACCGTCTTGATGTTGCTCGCATAGGCCAGGTGCAAGTTGCCGTTCACCAAGTCGAACACCGGCGCCGCAGGCACCTTGTCGTGGTACTGGGCCGCGTAGAGGCCGTACACGAAGTCACCACCCGAAGGGCTCCAGCGCAACTGCACGCCGCCCTGGCCGGTGTTTCGGGGCGTGAGGTCCTTGCTTGGATCGTAGGCCAGCAGAATGGGGTTGCCATTGACGTCGGTGCCCAGGTTCACGACGCCTGTGCCGACGTAGTCCTGATTGGAGAAATAGCTCCCGACGCCTGGGATGCGGCTAGGGCGCCATCTCAACTGGAGATACGCACCGAGGGCGACTGTGTCCGTCACCTGGAGCGAAGCCGAAACCTGTTCCACCGGCAGCAGCACTTCCTTGAACTGCCAGTCGGGTACCGATGTGATTTTGACGATGTCGACGGGGCCCTGGGCATTGGCGATGCCGTTCTGGCCGAAGAACACGCTCTCACCCCACTGGAGTGTGTGCCTGCCGGCGCGCACCGTGGCCGGCATTCCGGCGAGGTCTCCTTTCAAGGAGATGAAGGCGTCGAGCAACTCCCCGTCCTGGCCATGCTGCCGGCGGGTGGACCGGAGGAACTCGTTGGGCGCCCGGCCCGGTTCGTTGTTGGCGGTGGAGATCGTGGTGCCGGTGAAGACGCCGTTGGCATGGACCGGCGTGCCTTGGTATGCGTTGCGCCGCAGGTAAACGGCGTCACGCCAGGCCGCCCCACTGAGGCGTCCGCTGATGTTCGGCCCTGTCACATCCAATTCGGCAAGCATGTCGAAACGGTTGGATATCAGGCCACGGTCAAAGTTGTGATCGCCATCATCCTCATTGGCGACGCCGGGATCGACGGCCACGTCAAAACGGGTGAGGGCCCGCGACGGATTCCTTAACCTGTACGCGGTGCTGTACTTCGGGGTCAGGTCGAGGCGGATGCGGTAGTCAGGGTCCGGTGACTCGATCTCGAATGCCTGAGCGGCAGGTACAAGAATCAGTGCCGCGGCAGCGGCGATCGAAGAGGGAAAAGGAAAGGCGCTCGAACCGGCCATGGCAATCCCCACGCTTGGCAATGACTGCTTGCCGAGACGATCACCGCAAGGTTCACCGCTACTTCAGTTTGTGCAGCGCAGTGGTCCCGGTCAAGTGTTTTTGAAATGCCATCAGGTGGCCGATCGCGGGGACCCATCGGCTGACTTGGCGAGCGATACGGCCGCAACGCGTTGGCAAATACCCGCACTGGACACCCACCGCGTTTGAGGGGTAAGGCCCTCCTGCCGGGCATTGGTGCACGCCTGGAAAGTTTGGTTGCAGTTCTGTGCTTAGCTATTTAGTTAAATTGAGTTAACCTGAATGCGTCAATGGCGTCGTCGTGAAGGACGAGCGCTGCGACGATCTGAGGGCGAACCCCGTGAAAGCGGGGGGTGCAAAGTCTCCGGTCCCAGCACTGGAAGCAAAGGGATGACGGGATTGCCAGATGCATAGGTTCGCGCCGATGAGGCGCGGGGTGGCAACGCGGCGAGCGTGAGCGCGCTGTGTTTGTCGCCGAATGAAACTGGTCCTGGCGCACCGCCGAAGAGGTAGTTATCTTGAAGATGTCCTGGATGAATGGTCTGCCCGTGCGTGGCACCACGAGTGTTCTTCCATTGCTGGCCGTGCTGGGTCTTGCGGCCTGCGGAGGCGGCGGCTCCAGCGGCACGCAGTCGGCGCCATCAACTACGGCGCCTGCTCAGGCCGATTCGCCGTCGCCTGCCGCCGGCACCCAAGACGGCACGACCACCCCTGTTCCGAGCGGCCCAGGCTCTGCCTCGGGGCTGCACATCGCCGTGACGAGTGCTCGCGGCGGCAGGGCGGTGCCCTTTACCGTGGGGCAAGCGCTCAAGCAGGGGGACGTACCCAGCGGGTCATCGCTGACGGCTGCCATTCCGGGCTTTCAGTTCGTCGTCAAGAATCGCTGGCCGGACGGGAGCGCCAAGTTCGCGATCCTGTCCGGGTTCGTCGACCTCGAAGCGAACACACCGCGCACCATTGACCTGGCGGTCGCAGCAGCCTCCGCCGAAGCTTCACAGCTCACAACCGCAGACCTCAAGGCGACGGGCATCACGGCAAGCGTGCAGTTCCCACCGTTCGGAACCGCCGGATGGTCCAACACGGATTGGGACAAGCCCGAGAGAACGATCGTGGCAGGCCCGCAAATGTCGGCATGGACGTACCGCAAGCCGATCGGTAGCGATCCGCATCTTGTCGCATGGCTGGAGGTAAGAGCCTACAAAGGCGGCGCGGTCGAGGTGCTGCCGTGGCTCGAAAACGGTTATCTGAATGTGGCGGCACCGGGCGAAAAGGCCGGCGCAGCAAGCTTCATCCTGGGCGGTAGCAGCCGTGTGTCGCAGCCACTGACGCTGATGAACCACCAGCGCGCGGTGCTTGCCACCGGGACCACGTTCACCCACTGGTTGGGGAGCGATCCCCAAGTGACGCCGAGGCACGACACGTCTTACCTCAAGGCAAGCAAGCTGGTGCCGAACTACGGGGCCGACACGTCCAAGAGCGAAGCACTCTTAGGCGATCTGGCCAAGACCTACACGCCGCTCGCGATCGCCAACTTTTCCACCGCCATGGGCATGGCCGGGTACCAACCCACCATTGGCCTGCTGCCGCAATGGGACGTTGCCTATCTCACCTCGGGGGGTGATGCGCGTGCGTACCGGGCCGTGGTGATCAACGGCTATGCGGCGGGCCGGTATGGCATCCACTATCGGGATGAGGGAACGCAGCGCCCACTCAAATTCTCGAGCTATCCGTACCTGGTGATGGGCACGGGTTCCGGTGTGAGCGACATCGGCGCCTCGACCAAGGGAAGCTATACGCCCGCCGCGTCAGGCGGACAGCCCCCCGTGTTTGCCACGTCGCATCATCCCTCGATGGGCTTCCTGCCTTATCTGTTGACGGGCTGGAACTACTTTGCCGAGGAAACGCAATTCGTTGCGACCGCGAACTTCCTCAAGCAGAACGACTACACCCGCCTGGGGACCAAGGGCATTCTGGAAACCATCACCGGCTCCAACTCCACCCGCGGCGCCGCCTGGGCGATTCGCACGCTCGCGCAGGCTGCGACCATCACGCCAGACGATGATCCTCTTCGCCCCGAACTGGTGGCCAGCGTGGAGGAGAACATCGGCTACTACCATGGCCGATACATTGCCAAAGCGAACAATCCGCTGGGTCTGGTGCAGCCTTACAGCAACTACAACAGCGGCAATCCCTGGTCGAGCGCCGTGTGGATGGACGACTTCTTCACCGCTGCCTTTGGGTATCTGAAGGAACTGAACGTCTACGGGGCAGCGCGGCAATCCAAGATCGACGAGTTCCTCACCTGGAAGTATCGATCGGTAGTGGGGCGCCTCGGAGGCAGTGGGGCCGACCAGTTCTCCTATCGGTATGGCGCGCAGTACGTCCTGCCCTATGCGCCCACCGCCACCGCCGATTGGAAGGACGGCACCGGCCCGTGGTATGCCACCTGGGGTGAAGTCGCTCGGGCGATGGGACTCCAAACCAGTGGCAATCTCGGCGAGCCCCTCGAGAGCGGCTATCCCACGGAGTCCACGGGATACTGGGGCAACATGATGCCCGCCCTTTCGTATGCGATCGATCACGGCGCGGTCGGTGCCGTCGACGCATGGAAGCGCGTGACGTCGGCATCGAACTTCCCTCAGCAATTGGCCTCCTACAACGACAGTCCGGTATGGAGTGTGCGACCGCGCTCTGTTTCTGGCACTTCACAGCCGTCTGCGCCAGCACCCGCACCCGCACCCGCACCCGCACCGGCACCGGCACCGGCACCGGCACCGGCACCGGCACCGGCACCGGCACCGGCTCCGGCTCCAGCCCCGACACCTGTCCCTGCACCTTCCACGTCCGCCACGTTCCTTTCGACGTCGGCAGACATTCCCAACCCGGATCGCGGGTTCTACGGCTGGTCCGGCGGCGACTTCGTCAACAGCTTCGACCTCGCCAGTGTGCAAAGCGCCTATTCCAGCGGGCAGCGCCTGGTCCTGGCCAAGGTGTCGCTGGCGTCCTATCGCTACTCCGACCTGCCCGCCTCGTTCCTGTCGTCCCTCAGCTCCCGCTTCGCCTCCGTCCGCTCCGCGGGCATGAAGGTGAGCCTGCTGTTCGCCTACGACTTCTCGGGCTCGGGAGCCGATGCCAGCGCCTCCCAGATCAAGCGGCACCTGGAACAGCTCAAGCCCGTGCTTGCCGCCAACGCGGACGTCATTCCCTACATGCGTGCTGGCTTCATCGGCGCCTGGGGTGAATGGCATTCCTCGCAGTCCGGCAACTCGTGCGGCTACAACTCGGGCAGCACAACGTGCTCGACCGCCAATGCCAACCGTGCCATCGTTCGGGACGCGCTGCTGGCCAACGTTCCGGCCACGACACAGATCGGCTTCCGCTACCCGGCAGACCTGCAGACGTGGTATCCGTCCGCGACGCAGCAAAGCCGAGTCGGGGTGCACAACGACTGCTTGCTCGCCGGCCCGACGGACTCCGGCACTTACACCAACTCCACGTCGCGTGCCTATGCACAGGAACTCAGCAAGCGCACTGCGTTCGGTGGCGAGACCTGCGACAACGCAGAGACGCCGGTCCGAAGCAGCTGCTCTGACATCCTGTCGGAAGGACCGCAGTACCACCTGGCCTGGCTCAACAGTTCCTATGCCGCCTCGGTGCTCAATTCGTGGAAGAACGGTGGCTGCTACACCACGGTGTCGAGCAAGATGGGCTACCGCATCCAGGTGGACCGGGTGACCCACGGCACGGTGGTGACGCGTGGCAACACCTTGCCGGTCACGGTGGATCTGCGCAACGTCGGCTGGGCTCGCATGTTCGTCGCACGTGCCCTGGTGGTCACCCTGCGCAATCGCGCAACAGGTGCAACGCTGACCGCTTCCGGCGGCGACCTCAGCACGCTGGCGTCACAGGCCACCGGCTCAACGACCATCACAGTGAACGTGCCCGTGCCGACATCGGCCGCGACCGGCTCCTATGATGTGCTGCTGAGCGCGCCCGATGCCTTCTCGTCGACCAAGAGTGATGTGCGCTTCTCCGTGCGCTTTGCCAACGCCGACCAGGCCGGTGTGGGCCAGACATGGAACGCATCCGCCGGCACCCTGAGCGCCGGAACGACGCTTCAGATCAACTGAAGCCCGGGCCGGCGCCCTGCCGGCCATCGCCTCGCGCCGCCTTGCGGCGGCGCGAGGCGTCGGCACGTTTGCGCATCACCCGGTGACTTCCCGCCCGCAAACGCCGTTGCGCACCCCGTAGTGGACGAGCGCCGCAATGGAATCCACCGCCAGCTTGATCTGGATGCGCCGCTTGTGCGATCTGACCGTCTTCAAGGACAGGCGCATGTCATCCGCGATTTCAGTCAGGCGACGTCCGGCAACCAGGCGCCGGAAGATGTCGAACTCCCGATTCGTCAAACGCTCGAGCCCCGGCTCGCGGTCCTGACCATGAAGATGGGTCGCCACATGTTCGGCGATGCCTCGCGCGACATAGTTTTCCCCTCCTGCAACCCTCAGCACTGCGCCGACCAACTCGCTTCCCGCTCGGTCCTTCGTCAGATAGCCATGCGCCCCTGCACGGAAGGCCCGCGTGGCAAGCCCCAGATCCGCATGCATGGTGAGGACAAGGATGCGCAGGTTGGGCCAGGCGACATGCAGACGACGAATGAGGTCGAGCCCGCACAGGCCAGGCATGCTCATGTCGGTCACGATCAGATCGGTCGGGCGCATGCCCAGTTGGAGCAGTGCGTCGTCACCTCCGACCGCCTGCTCGATGGACCAGGGCAGCCCGGCACCCGCAAGAATACGGACGATGCCTTCACGCACGATGGCGTGATCGTCCACGACGAGAATGTGCAATGTGCCGCTCATGACGCTGTTCCCTCGTCCATTCCACCTCGGCATCGTGCGCCAAGGTGCAAGACCGGCGTTGATCGTCCGCAACTGCCGCGTTCGTGCAGCACATCACACTGGAGGCGATTCACCGTTCGCGGCGGCGCATTCGGAAAATTCCGAATCGATGCCGGATGAACGGACACCTGAAGAGGTCGATGAGAAGCGCTTTTCTGGATGACGTGAAGGGCCAAGTCGAGACTCCGCCGATTGTCCGGCGGGCACCAACAGGGGAAGCTCTGGTCTCGGGCTCGCCATCGCGGCAGGCCGACCAAAGAGGAGTTTCCATGCAGACCACCGATGTCATCCAGGCCCCCGCAACGGCCGCGCCGACCGCTCCGGTCTGCCACCGAAACGCCCGGGTACCGGGTGCTGACAAGGGTCGCCTGCGCG
>CBIHQA010000131.1:0-8598 GCA_966211475.1 uncultured Neisseriales bacterium | reverse complement strand
GGACTGGCGACGGAACCGCGGTCTTCGGACCGGGGCCTAAGCTTCGAGGCCGCGTACACCCGCCGAAACCTGCGCCGGAGAACCGGACGTGACCGAGCCAGACAGCCCGAGCAGCAGCGCTTCCTCCGCGAAGCCGATCCGCGTGCTGGTGGTGGACGACTCCCCCACCGCACGCGACCTGCTCGTCCACCTGCTCAACAGTGATCCGGGGTTCCGCGTGGTTGGCGTGGCCGTCGACGGCGAATCGGCCATTGCCGCCGCCCAGCTTCACAAGCCGGATGTCATCACCATGGACATCCACATGCCCAAGCTCGACGGCTACACCGCCACCCGCCGCATCATGGAAGTCTGTCCGACCCGTATCGTGATGGTGACCGCCAGCAGCCGGGCCGACGAAGTGGCCGCCACCTTTGCCGCGCTGGAGGCCGGTGCGCTCACCGTGATCCCCCGCCCGCTAGGGCCGGGCAGCGAAGGGCACGAAGCCTCGGTCGCCAACCTGCTGCAGACCATCCGGCTGATGTCCGAGGTGAAGGTGGTGCGCCGCTGGCCCAAGCGCGCCGGCACCAGCCACAGTGTGTCGCCACCGGTGGTGATCGCCCCGGACGAAGTCCGGCTGGTGGCCATCGGTGCGTCGACCGGCGGGCCGCCGGTGCTGCAGACCATCCTGTCGCAGCTGCCGCCCACCTTCCCGGTGCCGATCGCCATTGTCCAGCACATCGCGGAAGGCTTCACCGCCGGTTTCGCCGAATGGCTGGGCAACGCCAGCGGCTTCCATGTGTCGGTGGCGCGGGACGGCGAAGTGATGCAGCCGGGGCACGCCTACCTGGCGCCGGACGGCCATCACATGGCGGTCGCCATGGGCGGTGTCGTGGTGCTGTCGGTCGGCGCGCCAGACAACGGCCTGCGGCCGTCGGTGGCCCATCTGTTCCGGTCGGTGGTCAGCATCTACGGGCGCCGCGCGGTCGGCGTGCTACTGACCGGCATGGGCAAGGATGGCGCCCAGCAGCTGCGCGAGATGCGCGATACCGGCGCCGTGACACTGGCGCAGGACAGGGCGACGTCGGTGGTCAACGGCATGCCGGGCGAAGCGGTGCGGCTCGATGGCGCCTCCTACGTACTCTCACCGGACGACATCGCGCTGACGCTGCGGCGGCTGGTGGATGGCATGCCCCCTGGCGAGGACGCACGGCCGCCAGGTTCGATTCACTAGGCCTGATCAGGGTCGCTGGGATCCTGATGCAGACGTGCCCTTGCCGGCACGTCTCGGACGACAAGGACAGCAGATGGACAATGCAGCATCGGCAACCGTCGCAGACATCGTGGTGGTGGAAGACAGCCCCACGCAGGCCGAGCGCCTGCGTTACCTGCTGGAGAAGCAGGGCCACACCGTGCGGGTGGCCGGCAACGGCCGGCTGGGCCTGGAAGCCATCCGTGCCCGCCCGCCGCAACTGGTGCTTACCGACGTGATGATGCCGGAGATGGACGGCTACGCGCTCTGCCAGGCCATCCGCGCCGACGCCGCACTGCGCCACCTGCCGGTGGTGCTGGTCACCACGCTGACCGACCCGACCGACGTGCTGCACGGCCTGGATGCCGGCGCCGACAACCTGATCCGTAAGCCCTACGACGATACCTACCTGTTGTCCGCCGTGCAGAAGGTGTTGAAGAACCGCGCCACCCGGACCCAACTGGCGCCCAACGAAGTCGGCATCTATTTCGCTGGCCGGCAGCATGTGGTGCAGGCCGGCCGCCAGCAGATGCTGGACCTGCTGATTTCCACCTACGACCAGGCGGTGCAGGTCAACCGCGAGCTGCAAGAGCGCGAACGCCAGGTCAACGAACTGAACGGCCGACTCGGCCAGCACGCCGCCCAACTCGAGCAGATGAACCGCGAGCTCGGCCAGAAGAACATCGAGCTCGAAGTCGCCAATCGCGCTAAGTCGCTGTTCCTCGCCAACATGGCGCACGAACTGCGCACGCCGCTCAACGCCGTGATCGGCTTCTCCGAAGCGCTAATCGACGGGCTGGTCGGTGCACTGAGCGACGAGCAGCGCGACCTGATGAGCGACATCCTGCAAAGCGGCGAATACCTGCTGTCGCTCATCAACGACATCCTCGACCTGTCCAAGGTCGAGGCTGGCAAAATGGAACTGTCGCTGGAGCAAGTCGAACTGGCCCAGGTGCTGCGCAACGGGCTGGTGGTGGTGAAGGACCGCGCCGCCGTGCACCGGATCGAGCTGGAGCTCGACCTGGACGCGCGCCTGCAAGCCGCCGTGCTCGACGCCCGCAAGTTCAAACAGATTGTCTTCAACCTGCTGTCCAACGCGGTGAAGTTCACGCCCGACGGCGGCAAGGTGGTACTGTCCGCGCAGCTCGACAGCCATGCGTTGCCACGCCCGATGCTGCGGGTGGCGGTCCGCGACAACGGCATCGGCATCTCGCAGGAAGACCTTGCCAACCCTTTGAACAACTGGAGAGCGCGGCCGGTCGCCACTACGAAGGCACTGGCCTTGGCCTGGCACTGGTCAAGCGCATGGCCGAACTACACGGCGGCAGCGTCACGGTGGACAGTGAGCCAGGCAAGGGCAGTACCTTCACCGTGAACCTGCCGTACCTGACCCAGGTGCCGGAGCAAAGCAGCGCGATATGAGCACGATCCTGGTCGTTGACGACAACCTGGTCAGCCTGAAGCTGGTGCGCCTGCTGCTGAGCCGTAGCGGCCATCGCCTGCTCGAAGCCGAGGACAGCCGAGGCGCGCTGTGGGTGCTGCGCAACCAGCCGGTCGACCTGGTGCTGCTCGACGTCCACCTGCCCGGCGAAATGGACGGACTCGCGCTGACCCGCTACCTGAAGGCCGATACCCAGATGCGGCACATCCCGATTGTGGCGCTCACGGCGCTGGCGATGCCGGAAGACATGGTGCGCATCCGGGCGGCCGGCTGTGACGGCTACATCGCCAAACCGCTGCGCACCCACGTCTTCCACGAAGAGGTCGAACGGCGATTGATCCGCACGCCACACTGATATCGCGGTATTCAAAAAATTTGCACGGAAGTGTTGACGAGGTAAAACACCCTCTGTAAGATTCGGACTCTTCAAACGGCGGGTGATTAGCTCAGTTGGTAGAGCAGCGGACTCTTAATCCGTAGGTCGAGTGTTCGAGCCACTCATCACCCACCACCCAATCCAGCAAAAAGGCCAACCGACAGGTTGGCCTTTTTGCTTTCCGGCTGCCGGTAGAGAGCGTTGCATACCTGTCGTAGGGCGCAAAGCAAGCTTTGCTGGTTTGACCTGCGGCAACCCATTCGCAGCCCCCCGAGACTTTCCCACCCTCCAGCTCCCGCCCGCCGGCGGGAGAGCGCAAGGCGGGCCTACGGGCGCGGGTCTTCCAGCCCATACCACTGCCGCAGCGCCGGCAGCTTGCCGTTCTGTTGCAAGCGTTGCAGTGCGCGGTTCAACTCCTCTACCGTCCAGTTCCCCCGTTTCGACACCGCGCAGTAGGTGTTTGCCTGCGACACCACGATGCCGCTGACCCGGTAGCGCTGGGGGGAGGGGTTGCGGTTCAGGAAGGCGCCGATTTCCTCCTGGCTGCTGACCAGGGCGTCGATGCCTTTCATGTCGAGCAGGCGGAAGTTGTTCTCCAGCTTCACCTCGTCGCGGCGGTCGATGCGGCCGCTCGCAAAGTCGGTTTCCAGTTGCGGGTAGCGGTAACCCAGGATGGTGCCGAGGCGGTGCCCGGCCAGGTCGGCGAGGTGTTGCGGCGCCCAGTCGTCGTCCGCCCGGCTAACCACGGTTTCGATACGGCTGAATACCGCGTTGGTCCAGCCCAGCTGCTTGGCCTGGCCGAACCAGGTCGGATTGGCGTTGCAGATCAGGTCCGCGCCGCCCTCCAGCAGAGTGGGTTCGACCCGCTTGCGGGCGCTCTCCATGAACACCGGGGTGGTGCCGAGCTCGGCGGCGAGGTGTTCGCCGAAGACCTTGGTGAAGCCCCCGGTCAGCTTGCCCGGGTGGGCCGGGTCGTCCATCTCGACCATGGGCCGGGTGACAGCGGCACTGTAAAGCATGCGAAGCGGCGGGGCGGCCGTGGCCAAACCCGCTGCAAGAGGCCACGCTACCAAAATCAGCCGGCTCACCGGTTTCATTCAGCCGCCCTTCCTTGCTTCGCGCTACCTCTCATTTAACCGCAGTCATCGCGGATGACAAGCACCGGCTGGCAGGACGGGCGCGGTGTACCGGTGACGTTCGGCCGGCAGCAGCAGGCCCGGTAGTGTTGAGTGGTAGAATGCCGAACCCTTTGTTTTTACTTCGATTGTGTCCCGCCTCATGAACGCCCGTCTCCAGGACCTCTCGGTCGCGCCCATCGTCGACCGCACCGCTGAACTCAAGGCACTGCTGAACCAGCGCATCCTCATGCTGGACGGCGGCATGGGCACCATGATCCAGCGCCACGACCTGCAAGAGGCGGACTACCGCGGCGAGCGCTTCGCCGACTGGGGCCACGACCTCAAGGGCAACAACGACCTGCTGGTGCTGACCCGGCCGGACGTGATCGGCGGCATTCACCAGGCCTACCTGGATGCCGGCGCGGACATCATCGAAACCAATACCTTCAATGCCACTTCCATCGCCATGGCCGACTACGCCATGGAGTCGCTGGTGTGGGAGATCAACTTCGAGGCCGCCCGGCTGGTCAAGCGCCTGTGCGAGGCCAAGACCGCCGAGAACCCGGCCAGGCCGCGTTTCGTCGCTGGCGTGCTCGGCCCGACCAACCGCACCGCGTCGATCAGCCCGGACGTCAATGACCCCGGCTACCGCAATGTCAGCTTCGACCAGCTGGTCGAGTCCTACACCGAAGCCATCGATGGCTTGCTGAAGGGTGGCGCCGACCTGCTGCTGGTCGAGACCATCTTCGACACGCTCAACGCCAAGGCGGCGGTGTTCGCCATCCGCAAGTACTTCGACGACCACGGCGTATCGGTGCCGATCATGGTGTCCGGCACCATCACGGACCAGTCCGGCCGCACGTTGACCGGTCAGACCACCGAGGCGTTCTACAATTCCCTGTCCCATGCTGACCCTTTGACCATGGGTCTGAACTGCGCGCTGGGCCCGGACCTGCTGCGCCCCTACGTCGAGGAAATGGCCCGCGTGTCGTCGACCTATGTGTCGGTGCACGCCAACGCCGGTCTGCCGAATGCCTTCGGCGGCTATGACCTGACGCCGGAAGACATGGCGGTGCAGGTGCGCGAATGGGCAGAGGCCGGCTTCGTCAACGTGGTGGGCGGCTGTTGCGGCACCACGCCGGAGCACATCAAGGCGATGGCCGATGCGCTGGCCGCGTTGCCGCCGCGTCCGCTGCCGGAGATCGAGCGCAAGTGCCGGCTGTCCGGCCTGGAGCCGTTCAACATCGGCGACAGGGACCTGTTCGTGAACGTCGGCGAGCGGACCAACGTCACCGGCTCGCGGGCCTTCGCCAAGCTGATCCTCAACGGCGACTACCCGACCGCGCTCGACGTGGCCCGCCAGCAGGTGGAAAACGGCGCCCAGGTGATCGACATCAACATGGACGAAGGCATGCTGGATGCCGAGAAGGCCATGGTGACGTTCTTGAACCTGATCGCCTCCGAGCCGGACATCGCCCGCGTGCCGATCATGATCGACAGCTCCAAATGGAGCGTGATCGAGGCTGGCCTGAAGTGCGTGCAGGGCAAGGGCATCGTCAACTCGATTTCCATGAAGGAAGGCGAGGACGAATTCCGCAAGCACGCCCGCCTGGTGCGCCGCTATGGCGCGGCGGTGATCGTGATGGCCTTCGACGAGGTCGGCCAAGCGGACACCTATGCCCGCAAGGTCGAAATCTGCCAGCGCAGCTACAAGATCCTGACTGAAGAAATCGGCTTCCCGCCGGAAGACATCATCTTCGACCCGAACATCTTCGCCATCGCCACCGGCATCGAGGAGCACGCCCGCTACGGCCTGGACTTCATCGAAGCCACCGGCTGGATCAAGCAGAACCTGCCCTACGCCAAGATCAGCGGTGGCGTGTCCAACGTGTCGTTCAGCTTCCGCGGCAACAACAAGGTGCGCGAGGCGATCCACGCGGTGTTCCTCTACCACGCCATCCAGCGCGGCATGACCATGGGCATCGTCAACGCTGGTGCGCTGGAGGTCTACGAGGAAGTCGACCCCAACCTGCGCGAACGCATCGAGGACGTCGTGCTGATGCGGGCGCCTAAGGACGGCGGCGACGTCACCGAGCACCTGATCCAGCTGGCTGAGCGCTTCAAGGGCGAAGTCGGCGAAAAGGCGGTGGAAGACCTGGCCTGGCGCAATGAGCCGGTGGAAAAGCGCATCGCCCATGCGCTGGTGAAGGGCATCACCACCTACATCGTCGAGGACACCGAAGAAGTCCGCGCCAAGCTGCCGCGCCCGATCCATGTGATCGAAGGCCCCTTGATGGACGGCATGAACGTGGTCGGTGACCTGTTCGGCGCCGGCAAGATGTTCCTGCCACAGGTGGTGAAGTCCGCCCGCGTGATGAAGCAGGCGGTGGCCTACCTGGAGCCTTTCATCGAAGAGGAAAAGCGCACGCTCGGCCTGACCGACGCGCCCGCCAAGGGCGTCATCATCATGGCCACCGTGAAGGGCGACGTGCACGACATCGGCAAGAACATCGTCGGCGTGGTGCTCCGCTGCAATAACTACAAGGTGATCGACCTGGACGTGATGGTGCCGTCGCAGAAGATCCTCGACGCCGCCCGCGACGAGGGTGCCGACATCATCGGCCTGTCCGGCCTGATCACCCCGTCGCTGGAAGAAATGAGCCACGTCGCCAAAGAAATGGAGCGGCAGGGTTTCGACATCCCGCTGCTGATCGGTGGCGCGACTACCTCCAAGGTGCATACGGCGGTGAAGATCGAACCGCACTACCATGGCCCGGTGGTCTACGTGCCGGATGCCTCGCGCGCGGTGGGGGTCTGTTCCAACCTGCTGTCTGACGAGTTGAAGCCGGACTTCGTGCAGAAGGTGGCGGACGAGTACGACAACATCCGCACCATCCACGCCAACAAGGCCGGCACCAAGTTCATCCCGCTGGCAGCGGCGCGCGCCAATGGCTTTGCCCCGGCGACCGGTTTCGACTGGGCCGGCTACACGCCGCCCAAGCCGAAGCAGCTGGGCGTGATCCGTTTCGAGCAGTACCCGCTGGCCGAGATCGCCGAATACATCGACTGGAGCCCCTTCTTCAACGCATGGGAGCTGTTCGGCAAATACCCGCGCATCCTCAACGACGAGGTGGTGGGCGAAGAGGCCAAGAAGCTGTTCGCCGACGCCCAGCTGATGCTCAAGCAGATGATCGCGGAGAACTGGGTGCAGGCCAACGGCGTGGTCGGCCTGTTCCCGGCCAACAGCGTGGGCGACGACATCGAGCTCTACACCGATGAAAGCCGCACCGAGAAGCTGTTCAGCTGGGTCGGTCTGCGCCAGCAGAACCAGAAGGCGGAAGGCAAGGTGAACTGGTGCCTGGCCGACTTCGTTGCGCCGAAGGAGAGCGGCAAGGCCGATTACATCGGCGCCTTTGCCGTCACCGGCGGCCTGAACATCGAACCGCACGTGGCCCGCTTCGAAGCCGCCCACGACGACTACAGTGCGATCATGGTCAAGGCGCTGGCGGACCGCTTCGCCGAGGCCTTCGCCGAACTGATGCACGCCAAGGTCCGCAAGGAACTGTGGGGCTACGCCGCCGGTGAGTCGCTGACCAACGACGAGATGATCGACGAGAAGTACGCCGGTATCCGCCCCGCACCCGGCTACCCGGCCTGTCCGGACCACACGGTGAAGACCGAGCTGTTCCGCGTGCTGGACGCCAACCGCATCGGCATGACGCTGACGGAAGGCTACGCAATGCTGCCGACCGCGGCGGTGAGTGGTTTCTACTTCAGCCACCCGCAGTCGCAGTACTTTGCCGTCGGCAAGATCGACCGCGACCAGCTGGAGGACTACGCGAAGCGGCGCGGTGTGTCGATCGAGCAGGCGGAGCGGGACTTGGCGCCGCAGCTGGGGTAACGCGACGCCCGGATGTCGCTGCGCTGCATCCGGGCTACCGTCCCGCCTTCGCGGGTTCCGCTCAGTAGTGTGGCGGTACTTCGTCGCCCGGGCTCATCGGCCGGGAGGACTCCATCTGCAGGATGCGCATGTTCAGGTCACGCACTGCCTGTTGCAGGCGTTCGATCTGCATCTGCTGGGTGGCGACCATGCGGTTGAGCGTGTCCAGCAGGTCGTCCTGCAGGCTGAACTTGATTTCCAGGTTGGTGATGCGGTCTTCCATGGCGGGCTCCGTCGAGGTGTTCGCCGAACCGTTCGACGAGATGGTTCCGCATGATAGCGAGAGCGGCCGGGAGGGCCAATCGCCGGGGCGGTATACTGCGGTTTTTCGTCGGCGGCATCGATTTGTCGTTGCCAGCATGCTCCTTCCCCCTGCCTGACCGGGTGGCAAGGACGGGCTTCCCCTTCAATACGGATCGCCAGCGGGCGATCCATTCACCAACCTGCGCATGACTGCTGCCGATCTTCCTTCCCCTTCCGGTTCATCACCCCTGG
>CBIHQA010000130.1:0-8649 GCA_966211475.1 uncultured Neisseriales bacterium | reverse complement strand
GCTACGAATTCTGTGCATAGCGATACGCTTGGCGCCGAAAAACAAAAAGCCCGCATGGCATACGCCGTGCGGGCTTTTTTGATCCGGTCTCGCCGGGTAATTCGTGGCGTCCCCGACAGGAATCGAACCTGTAATTGCCCCTTAGGAGGGGGCTGTTATATCCATTTAACTACGGAGACGTCTTCGGGCCGGGCAGCGCTCGGCACCGAGGCGTGCATTATACAGACAGATGGCCAGCAACGCGCGGCCGGTCGCAGGGAGGCGGCGCGGCGTGGAATCCGCTGCGAGTGGCCTAGGCGGTTTCGCGTTCGTCCGCGCTTTGTTCGGCTTGCTCTGCCTTCATCGTCGCCAGCTGCCGCGCGGCGATCTCCGCCACCCGTTCGATGTGGGCGGCCGATGCGGCGTAGGCGGCTGCCGGGTCGCGGCGGCGAATGGCATCCAACAGTAGGCGCATTTCGGCGACCGCTTCGCGGCCACGGCCGCTGGAGCCGATGGTCATCGCCCGCAGCCGGTTGATGCGGGCATTCAGCGACTGCACGATTTCCCAGGCCATGGACTTGCCGCTGCCGGCGAACATCGCTTCGTAGAATTCGGTGGTCTTGGCCAGCACCCGCCGCACGTCGTCGCGGGCAAACGCGGCTTCGATCGCATCGACCGCGGCGGCCAGCTGGGCGATCACCCGCTCGTCGGCCTGCTCGGCGCAGGCCTTGGCGGCGTTGCTTTCCAGCAGCGAGCGGATTTCGTAGATCTGGGCGGCACGGTCGGCGTCGAGCTTGGCGACGATCGGGCCCTGGTGAGGGATGGATTCCACCAAGCCTTCGGCCTCCAGATGGCGCAGCACTTCGCGAACCACGGTGCGGCTGACGCCGAGCTGGTCGCACAGGGTGCGCTCCACCAGGCGCTGCCCGGGCTGGAAATAGGCGGTGAGAATCGCGTCGCGCATCTTTTCCAGCGTCAGCTCGCGCAGCGTCTTCACGCTCCGGTCGATTTTCAGCGGGCTGGTGGGTGACATGGTGATTCTCCGCAACAAGGGCTTACAGCAGGAAAGCCGCTCAGAATAAAACTCAAATTCCGCCTAGGCACAAATACTTCAGTTCCAGGTAGTCGTCGATCCCGTAGTGGGACCCTTCCCGCCCTGCCCCGGATTGTTTTACACCACCGAAGGGTGCGACCTCGGTCGAAATCAGGCCGGTGTTGATGCCCACCATGCCGGCTTCGATCGCCTCGGCCACCCGCCACACCCGGCCGACGTCGCGGGTGTAGAAATACGCCGCCAGCCCGTATTCACTGGCGTTGGCCTGGGCGATCACGTCCGCCTCGTCACGGAAGCGGAACAGCGGTGCCACCGGCCCGAAAGTTTCTTCCGTCGCCATCCGCATCGCCGGCGTCACGTCGCGCAGGATGGTCGGCTCGAAGAAGGTGCCACCCAGCGCATGCCGCTTGCCGCCCAGCACCAGCGAGGCGCCCTTGCCCACCGCATCGGCGATGTGGGCTTCCACCTTGCGCACGGCTGCGTCGTCGATCAGCGGGCCCTGCTGCACATCCTCCGCCAGTCCGTTGCCGACCTTGAGCGCAGCGACCCGCTCGCGCAGCTTGTCGACGAAGGCATCATAAATGCCCTCCTGCACGTACAGCCGGTTGGCGCACACGCAGGTCTGCCCGCTGTTGCGATACTTCGACACCATCGCGCCCTCGACCGCCGCATCCAGGTCGGCATCGTCGAACACGATGAAGGGGGCGTTGCCGCCCAGTTCCATACTGACCCGTTTGACGGTGTCCGCGCATTGCCGCAGCAGCAGCTTGCCAACAGCGGTCGACCCGGTGAAGGTCAGCTTGCGGACCAGCGGGTTGGCGGTCAGTTCGCCACCGATCGCCACCGGATCGCCGGTGATCACGTTCAGCACGCCTTTGGGAAAACCGGCCTGCTCCGCCAGCACGGCCAGCGCCAACGCCGACAACGGCGTGTGTTCCGCCGGCTTGGCCACCACGGTACAGCCTGCCGCCAGTGCCGGCGCGATCTTACGCGCCAGCATGGCATTGGGGAAGTTCCACGGCGTAATGGCCGCCACCACGCCAACCGGTTGCTTGATGACCATCAAGCGCTTGTCGGACTGGTGGGCGGGGATCACGTCGCCGTAGATGCGCTTGGCCTCCTTGCCCATTTCAGCGGTCAGCAGCCGTGCCAGCGGCTCGGTGTGTTCGACGATCAGTTCGCGCCATCGGTGCAGGAAGCCTGCCCGCTGCTTGGCGGTCAGCGCGCGCCAACCGGGGCCGGCCGCATGGGCAGCTTCGATGGCGCGTCGGGTTTCCATCGCCCCTAGCCGGGGGACGGCGACGATGGTCTCGCCCGTGGCGGGGTTGATCACGTCGAAACGCTGCTCGCCCGCCACCCAGTCACCGTCGATGTAGCAACGGTCCCGCAGCAGTTCGGTGTCGTCCAGCCTGCTCATCTACCCCTCCCCGATCCGGCCTGGTTCGCGACTCAGGCAGCCGCAAACACATGCCCGTGCTGGGCATCCCACTCCACCGACGCCTGGGCGCCGATGACGAGCCCATGCCCATCCCGCGTGGCGATCGGCATACGTACCGCGATCTCCTGCTCCCAGGGGGTGCGTACCGCGAAATGCATGGTGTCGCCGAGGTAGGTCATGTCGCGCACCGTCACCTGCAAGGCACTGGCCCCGGCCTCGCCTTGCGGGAGGATGCGCATCTGCTCCGGCCGGACCATCAGCATGCCCTCGGCACCACTCGCCAGGCCCTGTCGCCCCGCCCCGCCCGCCACGGCCAGGCCGTTCGGGAACACGGCGCGGGCGGTTTGCCCCTGCACCGCCTCCACCTTCACCGGCATGAAGTTGGAGTTGCCGATGAAGCCGGCGACGAAGCGCGAGGACGGCTGCTCGTACAGCTCCTCTCCAGTGCCGACCTGCTCGATGCGGCCCTGGCTGAACACCGCGATGCGGTCCGACAGCCGCAGCGCTTCCTCCTGAT
This sequence comes from uncultured Neisseriales bacterium, assembly GCA_966211475.1. GTDB lineage: Bacteria > Pseudomonadota > Gammaproteobacteria > Burkholderiales > Leeiaceae > Leeia. Next base: position 5,661 of record CBIHQA010000130.1, on the reverse strand, counting down.
CGTGGGTGACGTACAGGATGGTCACCCCGGTTTCCTGGTGGATGCGGCGCAGCTCGTACTGCAGCTCCTCGCGCAGCTTCTTGTCGAGCGCGGACAGCGGCTCGTCCATCAGCAGCAGCGGCGGCTCGTAGGCCAGGGCACGGGCGATCGCGACGCGCTGCTGCTGGCCACCCGACAATTGGGACGGCATGCGGTCGCGGAAATCCGCCAGGTGCACCAGCTTGAGCATCTGCTGCACCTTGGCGTTGACTTCGGATTCCGGCCGGCGGCGCACCCGCAGCGGGAAGGCCACGTTCTCGCCCACCGTCAGGTGCGGGAACAGGGTGTAGCGCTGAAACACCATGCCGATGTTGCGCTGGTTCGGCGGCACCGCCAGCAGCGGCTTGCCGTCGAGCAGCACCTGGCCCTCGGTCGGCTCCTGGAAGCCGGCGACGATGTAGAGCGTGGTGCTCTTGCCGGAACCGGACGGGCCGAGGAAGGTCATGAACTCGCCCTTGCGGATGTCGAGCGACACATGGTCGATCGCCACCACCTGGTCATAGGTCTTGCGCAGGCCACGAATTTGCAGGAACGAAGAGGTCATGGCTCATTTGCCTTTCTTGATCAGGCTGACGACCAGCATCAGCACCACGGTAAAACCGATCAGCAGGGTCGAGGCGGCGGCGATCACGGGCGTCAGGTCCTGTCGCAGCGTGCTCCAGATGCGCACCGGCAGCGTCTGCAGGGTCGGGCTGGACATGAAGATGGACACCACCACCTCGTCCCAGGACACCAGGAAGGAGAAGATGGCCGCAGCGAACAGCCCCAGCCGGATGGCCGGCAGGGTGACGCGCAGCTTCACCTCCAGCGGACCCGCGCCGCAGATGCTGGCGGCGTCTTCCAGCGCGGTGTCGAAGCCTTCCAGCGAGTTGCCGATGGTGATGATGGAAAACGGCAGCGCGATGATCAGATGGCCGATCACGAAGCCGGTTAGCGTGCCGTTGAGCCCTAGCCGCAGGCTGAAGGCGTACAGCGCGACCGCCAGCACCACCACCGGCAGGATCATCGGCGTCAGGAAGAAAGCCTGCAGCACACGTTGCCCGGTGAAGCGCCGACGCAAGCCCAGCGCGGCCAGGAAGCCGATGGTCACCGACAGCACCGTGACGATCACACCGACCTTGGTGCTGGTCCACAGCGCATCCAGCCAGTTCGGGTCGGACAGCAGGTCGTGATACCAGCGCAGCGTCCAGCCCGGCGGCGGGAAGATCAGCCATTGCGAATCGCCGAACGACAGCGCGGCAATGAACACAATGGGCAGCAGCAGGAACAGCACCACCACGGCGCCAACGCCGACCAGCGCCCAGCGCAGCCCACCCAGACGGTCGAAATCGAGCAACATCTCAGCGACCTCCGTAACCCATGCGGCCACCACCCAGGTAGCGCAGTTGCACCGCGTACAGCCCCAGCGTGACCAGCAGCAGCACCAGCGCGGCGGCACCGGCCAGGCCCCAGTTCAGCAGCGACTGCACCAGCTGGGCGATCAGCTCGGCCAGCATCATGTAGGACGGGCCGCCCAGCAGCGCCGGTGTGACGAAGTAGCCGAGCGACATCACGAACACCATCAGCGCGCCGGAAGCGATGCCCGGCAGGGCGAGCGGCACCAGCACCCAGCGGAAGGCCTGCCAGCGGCTCGCGCCACAGACGGCGGCCGCCCGTAGCGTGGATGGGTCGATGCCGCGCAGCGTGGCGTGCAGCGGCAGCACCAGGAAGGGCAGCATGATGTAGGTCATGCCGATGGTGACGCCGACCAGGTTGTTCACCAGCGGCAGCGGCTCGCTGATGATCCCCCAGGCCTGCAGCAGGCGGTTGATCAGCCCGGTCTGCTGCAGCAGCACCATCCAGGCGTAAGTCCGCGCCAGCAGGTTGGTCCACATCGACAGCAGCAGTACGGCGAACAGCAGCGCGCTCCATTTGCGCGGCAGGATCGCCAGCAGCCAGGCGGTGGGGAAGCCGATCAGCAGCGTGATCAGCGTCACCACGGTGGCCACCAGGAAGGTATTGAAGAACACCTTGACGTAGGTGGTCGAACCGAACAGCTCGACATAGTTCTGCAGGCCGGGCGTGGGCTCCATCACGCTGCGCAGCAGCAGCGCCAACACCGGCAGCAGAAAGAACACGAACAGCAGCAACGATGCCGGCAACAGCAGCCTCATGCCGCGCAGCCTGCCGAGCCAGGGCAAGCGACGGCTTGCGGGGGGCGCAGCAGTGCTCAAGACGGTGGACATAGTAACTAGACTCCTTGGACGACCAGGGCCGGACGTGGAAGCGGGATGGGCAATCACGCCCGGCCTGTCACGCCGTCTGCGACCGCGGCTTTTGTAGGATGCGTCAAGCGAAGCGGACGCATCGTTGACGGCAGGTCCGCTTCGCTTGACCCACCCTACCAAGCCGCCGACGCCGGCTGCGCGATGCCTACGCTTACTGCGCCTGCCAGGCGTACCAGCGCTTGGCGATGATGTCGCGGTAGTCGGACCAGTACTTCATGTTCAGGTTGATCTGCCCGCTGGTGTGCGCATCCGGCAGGCCCTTCACCACGTCGGCCGGCATCAGCGCGCCCGACTTCTTGTTGACCGGCGCGTAGGCGGTTTCCGCCGCGAACTTGGCCTGGGCATCCGGGCTGGTCGCAAAGGCCAGGAACTTCATCGCGGCCGCCTTGTTCTTGGAGCCCTTCGGGACCACCAGCATGTCGGCGGCGGTCAGGTTCTGCTCCCAGGAAATACCGACGTCGACGCCGGTCTGCGACATGGCGTGCAGGCGGCCATTCCAGAACATGCCGATCGGTGCCTCGGCCGAGGCCAGCAGTTGCTGCGACTGGGCGCCGCCGGTCCACCAGACGATCTGGCTCTTAATGGTGTCGAGCTTCTTGAAGGCGCGGTCGATGTCCAGCGGGTAGAGCTTGTCCGGCGCCACGCCGTCGGCCAGCAGGGCGATCTCCAGCACGCCCGGCGCGGACCACTTGTAGAAGGCGCGCTTGCCCGGGAAGCGCTTGGTGTCGAACAGGTCGGCCCAGGTCTTGGGCGCGCCGGCCTTGAAGGTCTTCTTGTTGTAGCCGAGCACGAAGGAGTAATAGAAGCTGCCCACCGCGTGCGAGGTCACGAAGCGCGGATCGATGTCGGTGCGCTTCACCGTGTTGAAGTCGATCGGCTCCAGCAGGCCATCCTGCGCGGCCTTGTAGGCGAAGTCGTATTCCACGTCCACCACGTCCCAGGCCACGTTGCCGCTTTCGACCATGGCCTTGAACTTGCCGTAGTCGGTCGGGCCATCCTGGGCGACGTTGATACCGGTCGCTGCGCTGAACGGCTGCGCCCACAGCTTCTTCTGGGCTTCCTGGGTGGTGCCGCCCCAGCTGGTGAACACGATCTGGTCGGCGGCATAGGCCGGCGCCAGGGTCAGCAGGGTCACGCCGGCCGCGATGATGGAACGGCCACGGAACGATTTCGAAGTGCTCATGCTGTCTGTCCTCTCTCTTTGGAATGAAACTGCCGAAGTGCGTACTTCTGCTTGTAGCTTCTGCTTCTGCCAATCTGTATCTAGGTCAGCGGCGAAAACCGCGCGGGCTTCATGATCTTGCTTTCCATCTCCTCCAACAGCGCCTGGATCTTGGGCGCGAACGCCTGCCAGGCCGGATCCTCGGCCAGCGCCTGGCGCCGTTGCTCCCGCTCATCGAGGCTCGGATAGGCCCAGATGTGGACGATCTGGTTGAGCGGCCCGATTTCCGAGAAGAAGTAGCCCACCAGTTGGCCGAGGTGCTGCTTCTGCAACGCGATCCCCTCTTCCTCGACCAGCTTCAGGTAAGCGGGCATGCCGCCGGTCTTCACCCGATAGGTGCGGATTTCGTAGTACACAATGGGCTCCTAGCGCATCACGAAGGGATCGGGGATCGGATCGTCGGAGGTCCGGATCCACACCGACTTGGTGCGGGTGTAGTCGAGCATCGACTCCATGCCGCCCTCCCGCCCCAGGCCGCTCAGGCCGTAGCCGCCGAAGGGCACGATCGGCGACACCGCCCGGTAGGTGTTGACCCACACGATGCCGGCCCGCAGCGCGCGGGTCAGGCGGTGCGCACGGGTCAGGTCCTTGGTGAACACGCCGGACGCCAGGCCGTATTCGGTGTCGTTGGCGAGCGCGATCGCCTCGGCCTCGGTGTCGAAGGTCACCACGCTGAGCACCGGCCCGAACAGCTCCTGCGTCACGCTGGGCACCTGGGCATCCGGGCAGTCGAGCAAGGTGGGCAGGTAGTAGAAGCCCTCGCCCATGCCAGTCGGCACGCCGCCACCGGTCAGCAGCCGGGCGCCGGCATCCAGGCTGGCGGCCACGATGCGGTCGATATGCTCGCGTTGGCGACGCGTCGCCAGCGGCCCCATTTCGGTGGCCGGGTCCTGCGGGTCGCCGATGCGGATCGCCTCCGCCTTGGCTACCAGCCGTTCCAGCAGCCGGTCTTTCACGCCGCGCTGCACCAGCAGCCGTGAACCGGCCACGCAGCTCTGTCCGGTCGCCGCGAAGATGCCGGCGACGATGCCGTTGCTGACGCTGTCCACGTCCACGTCGTCGAACACCAGCACCGGCGACTTGCCGCCCAGTTCCAGCGTGGTGTATGCCAGGTTGCCGGCCGAATTGCGCACGATGTGGCGTGCCGTTTCCGGCCCACCGGTGAAGGCGATGCGCGATACCAGCGGATGGCTGGTCAGCGCCCGGCCGCAGTCATCGCCGAAGCCAGTGAGGATATTGACCACGCCGGGCGGGAAGCCCGCCTCATGCACCAGCCGCGCGAATTCCAGCAGCGGCGCCGGCCCCTCTTCCGAGGCCTTGAGCACCACCGTACAACCGGCCGCCAGCGCCGGCCCCAGCTTCACCGCCGACAGGAACAGCTGCGAGTTCCACGGCACGATGCCGGCCACCACGCCGATCGGCTCGCGGCGCAGGAAGACTTCCATATCCGGCTTGTCGATCGGCAGGTGCGCACCCTGGATCTTGTCGGCCAGGCCGGCGTAGTAGCGGTAGTACTCCGCCACATAGCCGATCTGGCTACGGGTTTCTCGGATGATCTTGCCGGTGTCGGCCGTCTCCAGCTCCGCCAGGCGATCGACATTGGCCGCCACCAGATCGGCCAGCCGGTACAGCAGCTTGCCGCGCTGGCCGGCGGTCAGACCGGCCCAGGATGCGTCGGCGAAGGCACGGTGCGCGGCACGCACCGCCCGGTCGACGTCCTGCTCGCCGGCGGCGGGCATCACCGCCCAGGGCGCGCCGGTGGCCGGGTTGACGCTGTCGAAGCCCTTGCTGCCGTCTTCGAAGGCGCCGTCGATGTAGTGCTGGAACCGTCTTAGCATGTCCGCTGCTCCAGGAAACCGGCTGCTGTCACGCCGCGAATGCCGGCACGACCTGCTCGATGAACAGTTCAAGCGACTTGCGCTTGCGCTCGAAGCTCATGTGGCTGTCGATCCAGAAGCTGTACTGGTCGTAGCCCAGCGCCTCGTAGCCCTTGAGCCGCGCGATCACCTGGTCCGGCGTGCCGACCACCAGGTTCTTGCGCATCAGCTCCGGCGCGTAGTTGGGGAAGGATGCGATGTCCGCCTCGGTCAGCGGCTCGATGAAACCCTGGCGGATCGGCGCCTCGTTCTTGAA
>CBIHQA010000129.1:0-8663 GCA_966211475.1 uncultured Neisseriales bacterium | reverse complement strand
CATCTGCGGCTTCGCCGACTTGCAGCCGTCCGGGTTGATCGACCATTTCTTCGTGGCAGGCCGCTGCGGTCGGCAGGGTGTGGGGCATGCGCTGATGATGCACCTGCACCAGGCCGCGGCCGCGCGCGGAATCGACCGGCTGTTTTCGGATGTTAGCCTCGCCGCCGAGGCGTTCTTCGCCCGGCATGGCTTCATCGTCGAACAGAGGCAGGAGGTATGGGTGCGCGGGGTGATGCTGAACAATGCCAGGATGGTCAAACAGCGCTGAAAGGCATTTTCATGCAGCGCCAAAACGGCAAAGCGCCTTCTGTGAAAGGCGGGTTAATTTACCAGCGGAATTGGCCCCCCGATTCAATTGAAGATACTTCCCCCATCGCCTAAACCCGCTGAATATTCTCCTCCCCCCAACGGTATAACGCCTCCAATACCGGGATTAGCGATCCGCCCAATTCCGTCAGGGAATACTCCACCCGGGGGGGCACCTCCGGATACACCGTCCGGCTTACGATTCCATCGTCTTCCAGCTCCCGCAATTGCTGGGTCAGCATCTTCTGGCTGACCGGCGGGATGTTCCGTTTGATCTCCCCAAACCGCATCGTTCCCGATGACAGCATGTGAAGAATGGTCGGCTTCCATTTCCCGCCGATTAGATTGATGGCTCCCACCAAAGGGCATTGCAGTGGGTTGTCGATATGCCAGCGTTTGTTCGTCATGGTTACTTTCTGGTGACCAAGCCACATCTTGGTGCGTACTTGTATCGCCCATATCGCGATAACAGAATAGCGGCCAGTCTGATTACCCCGTCTTTGGAGGTCAAGCATGGCAATAAATCGGATATTGCGTATTCCCATCCTGCCCGCTGGGCTGGTGAATGCCCATCTCGTGGTGAACGACGGCGCCGCCATGCTGGTGGACGCCGGCCTGCCGGGCACCGAAGCGCGGGTGGAAAAGGTGCTGCGCCGTCATGGCCTGGGTTTCCGCGACATCCGGCTGATCGTCATCACCCATGCGCACGTCGACCATGGCGGCAATGCTGCCCGCCTGCGGGACTTGAGCGGCGCCCCGATTGTCGCCCATCGAGCCGACCTGCCCTATTACCGCCGCGAGGAGGAAATGCAGTTCTGCCCCACTGGCTGGTTCGGCCGTCTGTTCATCCGCACCGGCCTGATGTACCAGCCTTATGCGCCCTTCCAGCCCGACATCCTGCTGGACGACGAAGCCTCGTTGCCACTGGCCCCCTTCGGTTTCGACGGCATGCTGAGCCACACGCCAGGCCACACGGCCGGTTCCCTGTCGGTGGAGCTGGCGGACCAGCAAGCGCTGGTGGGCGACCTGATCGCCTCCGGCATCCTGCTGGGCGGCCTGATCCGCACTGGTCACGCCAAGCAACCGCCGTTCGAGGATGATCCCCGCTTGGTGAGCCAGGCGCTGGAAGCCATGCTCGCACGCGGGCATCGCCAGTTCTTCATGGGGCACGGCGGCCCCCTGCCCGCCCGCGAAGTCGCTCGCCACGCTGGCGAGCTAGCACGGTACCAGGGCCACTCCTACCCTGTCCCGGCTTCCAAATAGGCAATCCGACAAGAACCATTTGTCATAAATCATGTCCATGACGATGCGCCAAATCTGGGGGCCGACCGATCCGGCGCCCATGACGGCGCAGGCTCAACCCTGACCTTTCCCCCAGTCGGAGTCTTCATGGATCGTCGTCGTTTCCTCGCTGCCCTCGGCAGCGCCCCGCTGCTTGCCCGTGCAAGCGTCTACGCAGAAGGCAGCCTCCCGCCCACGCCCGGCAGCTCGCCGCCCGGTAATCGCTGCGTGCCGCCAACGCTCACCCGCGACATCTGGCGCGACAACTTTGCACAAGTCGCCCCCGCCTATGCCAGCCAGACTTGGGTACCCAGCCTGCCCCGCGGGTTACGCGGCACGCTGTACCGCAATGGTCCGGCGCTGATGAAGCTGGGTAACCTGGCCTACCGCCACTGGTTCGACGGCGACGGCATGGTGCACGCCTTCCAGTTCGGCGATAACCGGCTGACGCACCGCGCCCGCCTGGTCCGCACCAGCAAGCTGGTGGCGGAGCAGCAAGCCGGCAAGCGCCTGTATCCGGGCTATGGCACTTCCATTCCGGATGCCGATGCAGTGCAGCCGCCGGACATGAATGTGGCCAACATCAACACCCTGCCGATGGGCGACGGGATACTGGCGCTGTGGGAAGGCGGCGAACCCTATGTGCTGGATCCGGTGACCCTGGAAACCCGCGGCAAGAAGACCTGGTCGCCCCGGACCGAGAACCTGCCGTTCTCGGCGCACCCGAAGGTGGACCGCGACGGTACGGTGTGGAGCTTCGGCTACATGCCGGGCAGCGGCATGCTGGCGCTGTACCAGATCCGCCAGGGTCAGCTGACGCTGTTCGGCATGGTGCAGGCGCCGAATGCCGACATGGTGCACGACTTCGCCATCACCGAGCGCTACCTGGTGTTCGTGCTGATGCCCTACCGCTACATCCCCTACCCGCAGCCGGGTTTGTCGTTCACTGGGCACTATCAGTGGCAGACCGGCGAGCCCGGCTATGTGCTGGTGGTGGACAAGGCCACGCTGGCGGTGATTCACCAGATTGAATGCCCGCCCATCGCGCTGATGCATCTGGGCAATGCCTGGGAGGTCGGCAACACGCTACGGCTGGGCGTGGTGCAGTATCGCGACATCAACGAGTTCATGCGCCGCACCGGCAGCGTGTTCGAGACCTCCAACCAGCCCTTCCCGGCCAGTCAGTGGCTGGACCTCACCATCGATCTGGCGGCGCGCAAGGTGCGTACCGCGCCGCTGCTGCCGTACACGGTGGAGTTCCCGCGCTACGACAACCGCCGCATCGGCCAGGAGACCCGCATTGCCTACATGCTGACCAGCACGCGGCCGGCATCCTGTCCGGTGTTCGGCTTCAATGCGGTGCAGGCGGTGGACCTGCGCACGGGCAACCTGCTGCGTTACGACTACGGGCCGAATTGCCTGGCAGAGGAGCATATTTTCGTGCCGCGTCCGGGGGCCACGGCAGAGAACGACGGCTGATTGATCGGCACCGCCTATGACTGGACCACCAAACGCACCCGTGTGTCGGTGTTCCACGCTGCCCGGCTGGACCACGGGCCGATCATGCAAACGGTGCTGCCGTATGGCCTGCCGCTCGGCATCCACGGCAATTTCGTCGCGGGGTAACGGGGACTTCGTGCTTCCCGGTGGAGTCGCCCCGGGGACGTTTCCGCTAGATGAACGATATGAAGACCTTACCGCGTCATCAGCGACATTCGTCTCCGTAAACCCGCCTCCATCTGCACTTGCAGGAACTCCACGAAACGGCGGGGTGCCGCATTGGTCTCCCGTCGTGCCGGATACAGCGCATGGAGCGCTTCGCCGGACGAGCCCCATTCCGGTAGCACCGGCACCAGTTGCCCGGTTTGCAGATCCTCCTGAACCACGAAGTCCGGCAGCATGATCAGGCCCAGTCCCCGCATCGCCAGGAGTTTGGCGGCCGGCATGCTGCTCGCGACCACCCGCCGGCGCAGCGGCATACAGCTAACGTGATCCGTACCGGACCACAGTTCTATCGGCTGCGTCTGGGCGCCTAGATCCACCCAGTCGTGGTCCGCCAGACACTGCGGGCTGGACGGTGTGCCCCGCGCAGCCAGATAGGCGGGCGCGGCATAGATGCGCCGGGACACTTTGATCAGCTGGCGTGCCACCAGCGAGGAGTCTTCCGGCGCGCCGAAGCGGATCGCCAGGTCGATGCCTTCCTGCACCAGGTTGCGCGGCCGGTCGTCGAACTCCAGCCGGATCTGTAGTTGCGGGTGTTCGATGGCAAAAGTCGCCACGTCTTCCATGAACGGCCCGTTGGCAAACGGGCCCGGCGCCACAATCCGCAAGCGCCCGACCAGCACACCAGCGTCCTGAGACAGCCGGCCCAGGCCGGACTCCGCTGCCGCCACCATGATCTGACATTGCTCGTAGAGCGATGCTCCCTCATTCGTGGTGGAAAGATGCCGGGTTGAGCGATATAGCAGCGTCACCCCCAGCTGCTTTTCGAGCTGGGCCACGTGATGGCTGACCACGGACGTCGATAGGTCCAGCGCCTCAGCCGCCCGCCGGAAAGACCCCAGCTCCACCACCTTGGCGAAGATCGCCATGCTGCGCAGTTTGTCGAGCACTATCCCATCCAATGAGATTGTTAATCTGATTAATCTTACTTTATCGCATATTTTACAACCGGTATCGTGCAACCTCCTGATTTATCGATATGAATTGGCATGATTTCCTTATTCACCCACCTCCCTGTGCGCAGCCGGGCGGCCCGATTGCTGCCGTTGGGATGGCTGGCGTTGCTGCTCGCCGGCTGCGCCACGGTCGGTCCCGACTATCAGGCCCCCTCCCCCAAGGTTTCCGCAGCCTGGCAGGCCCCCTTGCCACACCAGGGCAAGGTCGGGGTGATGGAGCAATGGTGGCAACAGTTCGATGACCCCGCGCTCAACCAGCTGATCTCGCAGGCGGAGTCCGACAGTCCCAGCCTGACGCAGGCCTGGGCCAACATCGAAAAAGCCCGTGCCACCCTCAAGACCGCCGAAGCGAACGGGTTGCCCAGCCTCATCGGCAGCGCTGCCGCCACCCGCAGCCGGCAGCAGTCGCAGATGGGCGGCATGACCACGCTCACCACCCGCAGCGGCGGGCTGGATGCCGCCTGGGAGCTGGACCTGTTCGGCAAGACCCGACGCAACAACGAAGCCGCTCAGGCTCGCGTCGACGCCCGGCGGGATGACTGGCACGACGCGCGGGTGTCGCTGGCAGCGGAGGTCGCTGATACCTACGTGCAGTACCGCGCCTGCACCTTGCTGGCGGACACCTACCAGCAGGAGCTGACCTCCATCGTCGAGACGGAAAAGGCGACCGCCGCCTCGGTAAAAGCTGGCTTCAGCGCGCCGGCCGATGGCGCACTGGCCCGTGCCAGTACGGCCAGCACCCGATCCACTCTGGTCCAGCAGCAAGGGCAATGCGAGCTGCTGGTGAAGTCGCTGGTCTATCTGACCGGCACGGAAGAAGCGACGCTACGCCCGCTGCTGGCCCTGGGCGACAAACGGATCCCGCAGCCCGTCGCGCTGGACGTGCCACCGATCCCGGCCGACGTGCTGCGCCAGCGGCCGGATCTGGCCTCGCTGGAGCGAGAACTGGCCGCCGCCAGCGCCGATATCGGCGTGGCCACCGCCGACCTCTACCCCAGCCTGTCGCTATCGGGCTCGATCACCGTGTCGGCCACCAGCCCTGCGTCGCCCGCCACCACCTGGTCCTTCGGCCCGTCGCTGTCGATTCCGCTGTTCGACGCCGGCAAACGCCGCGCCGCGGTGGATAGCGCCAAGGCCGGCTACCTGTCCGCGCTCGCTGGCTATCAGCAAGGCGTGCGCACCGTGGTGAAGGAGGTCGAGCAGACACTGGTCAACCTGGACAGCACCGCCCGCCGTGCCGAAGAGGCCGAGAAGGCCGCGCGCGAATACCGCAGCTACTTCCGCGCTACCGAAGTCAGCTGGAAAGCCGGCAGCGACAGCCTGCTGACGCTGGAAGAAGCGCGCCGCTCGGCCCTATCGGCCGACATCACGCAGATCACCCTGCAACGCGACCGCGTGCAGTACTGGATCGCCCTTTACAAGGCGCTGGGCGGCGGTTGGCAGGCGGACGCATCGGTTGCATCGGCCGACTCCCTGGCTACCCAACAGAAGACTTCCCCGTGAGGAATACCGTGAATCGCAAGTTTCGACTCGACCCCGGCACTGCCATCGTGCTGGTCGGCCTAGGCCTGATCGCCTGGATCGCCTGGCCCAACCGCCACGCCGGCGCCGCGACCACCGCCGCCCCGGCCCAGCCCGCCAGCGCCCTGACCGTCAGCCTGGCCCATCCGGAAACCCGGCTGTGGCCGCAAACGGTGCAGGCCACCGGCAGCATCGCCGCCTGGCAGGAGATCATCGTCGCTCCGGAAACCGGCGGTTACCGCATTGCCGAGCTGATGGTAGACGTCGGCGACCATGTGAAGCGCGGTCAGCTGCTGGCCCGCCTGGCGGACGACAGCCTGAAGGCGGACCTGCGCAAGCAGCAAGCCACCGTCGCGCAGGCCCGCGCCAACCTGGAACAGGCCACCTCCAACCTGCAACGCGCCAAGACCATCGAGAGCAGCGGTGCGCTGTCCGCTCAGAAGCTGGAGGAATACCGCATCAGCGAAGCCACCTCGCGCGCTTCGCTCGACGCCGCCCAAGCGGACCTGGACAGCACCCGCCTCAAGCTGTCGCAGACCCGCATCGTCGCGGTGGACGACGGCATCGTCACCGCCAAGACCGGCGTGCTCGGCAACGTGGTCAGCGCCGGGACGGAGCTGTACCGCCTGATCCGCCAGGGCAAGGTGGAATGGCGGCCGGAGCTGGACTCCCGCCAGCTTGCCACCATCCGCCCCGGCCAAACCGCCCGCGTCACGCTGCCAGGCGGCCAACAGGTCACCGGCGCGGTTCGCCTGGTCGGCCCCGCGCTGAGTACCAGCACCGGCCGCGCCACTGTCTATGTCAGCCTGCCCACCGACAGCCCGGCCCGTGCCGGCATGTTCGCCAGTGGCAGCCTGGCGCTGGACACCAAGCCGGCCCTCACCCTGCCGCAGTCCGCCATCGTGATGCGCGACGGACGCGCCTACGTCTATGTGCTGGGAGCCGGCGACAAGGTGAACAGCCGCCCGGTCACCACCGGCCGCCGCCAGGGTGACCGGGTGGAAGTCCTCACCGCCTTGCCGCCGCAGGCCAGCATCGTCGCCAGCGGTGGCGCCTTTCTCTCGGAAGGTGCGCAGGTCAGCGTGGCCACGGCGGATACGCAGGAGAAGGCGCAGTGAACATCTCCTCCTGGTCGATCCGCAACCCGGTCCCCGCGGTCCTGGTATTCATCCTGCTGACCGTGCTGGGCCTGACCGGCTTCAAGAAGCTGCAGGTGCAGGACTTCCCCGACATGGACCTGCCGACCATCCAGATCGCGGCCAGCCTGGAAGGCACCGCCCCCTCGCAGCTCGAAACCGAAGTCGCCCGCAAGATCGAGGACAAACTCGCCTCGCTCACCAAACTGGACCACATCACCACCACCATCACCGATGGCGCGGTCAACATCAGCGCCAGTTTCGAGATCGACAAGGACAGCGAAGTCGCACTGTCCGAAGTCCGCAACGCGGTGGACAGCGCCCGCTCAGACCTGCCGTCCAGCATGTCCTCGCCCACCGTCTCCAAGCTGACCACGGCGGGCTCGGCGCTGCTGACCTACACCATCGAATCCGGCCACCTCGATGAGCAGGACTTGTCCTGGTTCGTCGACAACGACGTGACCAAGGCGCTGCTGGCGGTCAAGGGCGTAGCCAAGGTCGCCCGCGTCGGAGGCGTGGACCGCGAAGTGCATGTCGACCTCGACCCGACGCTGATGGCCGGGCTCGGCGTCACGCCGTCCGACGTGTCCAGCCGGCTCAAGGTGGTGCAGCAGGAAAGCTCCGGCGGCGAAGGCGCGGTGGGCGGGCAGAAGCAATCCACCCGCACGCTGGCGACCGTCGGCTCGCCAGCCGAGATCGCCGCGCTGACCCTCCCCTTGTCCGACGGCCGCTACGTGCGACTGGACCAGATCGCCCGCATCAACGACGCCCATGCCGAGCGCAGTTCGCTCGCCTTCCGCGACGGCAAGCCGGTGATCGGCTTCCAGGTCACCCGCTCGCGTGGTTATTCCGATGTCGGCGTCGCCGAGGACCTGCGTGCCACGGTGAACCGCTTCGCCCAAGCCCATCCGGAGGTGAAGATTACCGAGGCCAGCAACACCGTCGCGCCCATCGAGGACAACTACCACGGCTCCATGCACCTGCTGATCGAAGGCGCGCTGCTCGCCATCGTGGTGGTGTGGTGGTTCCTGCGCGACTGGCGCGCCACCTTCGTATCGGCCACCGCGCTGCCGTTGTCCATCATCCCGGCCTTCGGCTTCATGGCGCTGGCCGGCTATTCGCTCAACACCATCACGCTGCTGTCGCTGTCGCTGGTGGTCGGCGTGCTGGTGGACGACGCCATCGTCGAGATCGAGAACATCGAGCGTCACCTGCTGATGGGCAAGACGCCCTTCCAGGCCGCCATGGAAGCGGCCGACGAGATCGGGCTGGCGGTGATCGCCACCACCTTCACCCTGGTGGCGGTGTTCCTGCCCACCGCCTTCATGGGTGGTATCCCGGGCAAGTTCTTCCGCCAGTTCGGCGTGACCGCCTCGGTCGCGGTGCTGGCCTCGCTGCTGGTCGCCCGCCTGCTGACGCCGATGATGGCCGCCTATCTGCTGCGCCCCAAGCAGCCCGGCCACCACGAGGTATCCACCGACGGGCCGCTGATGACCCGCTACCTGGGCTGGGTGCGGGCGACCCTGTCGCGGCGCAAGACCACGGTAATGGCCGCCTCGCTGTTCTTCGTGCTGGCGCTGGTGACGATCGGCGCCATCCCGACCGGCTTCCTGCCCGCCAAGGACCAAGCGCAAAGCACCGTCACCCTGCGGCTGGCGCCCGGCAACCGGCTGGAAGACACCGCAGCACTTGGCCAGCGAGCCGCCAAGCTGCTGCATACGCTGCCGGAGGTAAAGAGCGT
>CBIHQA010000128.1:0-8720 GCA_966211475.1 uncultured Neisseriales bacterium | reverse complement strand
TGGCGGCGCAAAGAAAGAATCTCGCCTGCAGGGGCGAGACCCTGCATGGAAATCACTTGCGCGACAGCGCATAAAACCGACTACAACGGATTAATCTCAACGCCGCACGGTGCGGGCTCAAATCGTGCGTCCCGAAAAGGCTGACCCGCAAGCCCTGACGCAGCGGCAGCAAATCAATCGTCGACGTCAGCCTCATCCATCCACGCCAGCTGGATGGCTTCCAGAATCTTCTCGCCGCAATGCTTCGGATCATCGCTGAAACCGGGCAGCGCCAGTACCCAGTTCATCAGGTCCACGAAATTGATCCGGCGCGGGTCGATGTCCGGATGGGCTTCGCTCAACTCGATGGCGATATCGCGGGAATCGGTCCATTTCATCTCAGTGCCCTTCGCGTGCCTGGTTGATGGTGTATTTCGGCAGCTCGATGGTGAGCGGCGTCTCCGCCACGATCGCCTGGCAGGACAGGCGCGATACCGGCGTCAGCCCCCAGGCGCGGTCGAGCAGATCCTCCTCGTCCTCATCCGCCTCATTCAGGCTGTTATAGCCTTCGCGAACAATCACATGACAGGTGGTGCAGGCGCAGGACATCTCGCAGGCATGCTCGATGTCGATGTCGTTGGCCAACAGCGTTTCGCAGATGTTCTGTCCGGGTTCGGCGTCGATGACGGCGCCTTCCGGGCAAAGTTCGGCATGGGGCAGGACGATGATCTGGGTCATGGGGTTCTCTGGTCGGCCGCGGATGCGGCCGGTCTAGCCAAGTGTTCTAGCCGCAAAATCCTAGCCACAAATCTGTTTATCCGATTTCGGACAACTTGTGGCCCGCCAGGGCTCGCTTGATGCCGGCATCCATGCGCCGGGCGGCGAATTCGTCAGTCGCGGCAGCCGTCTGCTCGGTCGCCTGCCGAAGGGCTGCGACGTCATTGCCGGCAAGCGCTGCGGACAACGTGGTCAATGCTGCCTCAATCGTGGCGCGCTCTTCTGCGGCCAGCAGGGTGTCGCCATCCTCGGCCAATGCTGCCTGTGTGGCTTCTAGCAAACGCTGTCCATCCACGCGGGCCTCGGCCAGCATGCGGGCCGCGATGTCTTCACCGGCATGCGCCATGCTGTCGCTGAGCATGCGGCCGATCTCCTCGTCGGAGAGGCCATAAGAGGGCTTCACCTCCACCGTCGACGACACGCCGGTGGTGGCTTCCATCGCGTTCACCGACAGCAGGCCGTCGGCATCAACCTGGAAGGTCACTCGAATCCGCGCTGCGCCCGCTGCCATCGGCGGAATGCCGCGCAAGGTGAACTCGGCCAGCGAGCGGCAATCGGCGACCAGCTCGCGCTCGCCCTGCACCACGTGGATGCGCATCGCGTTCTGGCCGTCCTTGAAGGTGGTAAATTCCTGAGCTCGGGCAATCGGAATGGTGGAATTACGCGGCACCACCTTCTCGACCAGCCCTCCCATGGTTTCCAGACCCAGCGACAGCGGAATCACGTCCAGCAGCAGCCACTCGTCGTCGGTCTTGTTGCCAGCCAGCACGTCGGCCTGGATGGCCGCGCCCAGCGCCACCACCTTGTCCGGATCGAGATTGGTCAACGGCGGCTTGCCGAAATGCTCGGCCACCGCGCGGCGGACGTGCGGCATACGGGTCGCCCCGCCAACCAGCACCACGCCATCGATGTCTTCCGGAGTCAGGCCCGCATCACGCAGCGCCTTGCGCACCGGCATCAGCGTCTTGTCGACCAGATGGCGGGTAATCTCGAAGAAGATGTCCTGGGTCAGCGTCAGGTCGATCGCCTCGCCCTGCTCCAGCAATGCGGTAATGCTGGTTTCCGGATGGTCGGTCAGGTCTTCCTTGGCGGCCCGGGCCTTCTGGTGCAGCAGGCGCTGATCGCGCGGGCCGAGTGCCGACAGGCCGGCCTGTTCCAGGACCCAGCAGTACACGCGGTGGTCGAAGTCGTCGCCCCCCAGCGCGGAATCGCCGCTGGTGGAGGCCACTTCGAACACGCCACGGGTCAACTTGAGGATAGAGACGTCAAAGGTACCTCCGCCCAGGTCATACACCACGAAGGTGCCTTCGGACTGGTTGTCCAGGCCATAGGCGATGGCCGCAGCGGTCGGCTCATTCAGCAGGCGCAGCACGTTCAGGCCGGCGAGCTTGGCGGCATCCTTGGGTGCCTGACGCTGGGCGTCGTCGAAATAGGCCGGCACGGTGATCACCGCGCCGATCAGCTCGCCACCCAGGCTCTGTTCGGCACGCAGCTTGAGGGTACGCAGGATGTCGGCGGACACTTCAACCGGGCTCTTCACGCCGCTCTTCAGACGCAATTGCAGCATGCCCGGGGCGTCGACGAAGCGATACGGCAGATGCTCGCTGACGTCCTTCAGGCCACGGCCCATGAAGCGCTTGACCGATACGATGGTGTCGAGTGGTTCGGTCGCCAGATACGGCAAAGCATCGTAACCGACCACGTTCGCGCCCTGCGCATCGTAGTGGACGATGGACGGCAGCAGCATGCGGCCAGCTTCGTCCGGCAAGACGGCGGGAATGCCGCTCCGGACGGTAGCGACCAACGAATTGGTGGTGCCAAGGTCGATGCCGACCGCCAGCCGATGCTGGTGGGGGGCGGCGGAAAGGCCGGGTTCGGAGATCTGTAATAGCGCCATTATTCTTTGCTGCTACGGCTTGCAGCCATGGCGCGGAACAGGGTGAATCCCCCTGCTGGCGACCGTGCTGCAGCGAATCTTGGAGGTTCAAGCTTGTGACGAATTCGTAGCGAGTGGCTCGAGCTGGTCCGAGAAGCGCAACCGTACTAGGGTACGGTGAGCATCACAGGGCCGAGATCGGGCCGCGCAGTAGAATTCCTCGCAAGCGATCAGGCCAGCGCTGCGTCGAGCGCATCGCCGATATCTTCGTCCAGCTTTTCCAGGAACTTCAGCTTGCGTACTTCACGCGCGGCGGCCTCATAGTCCTGCTCGGTGTCGAGCAGGTGGCCAAGCGATTCGATCAGCGCGACGCGCTCACCGCGCAGTTCGCGCGACAAGCGTTCCAGCTCCGTCACGTCCCGGCCGGCACGCGCTTCGGCGATTGCCTCGCGCCATTCCATCTGCTGCATCAGGAAGGCGGTCGGCATCGCGGTATTGGTTTCGAAATTCGGATCGACGCCGTTGAGCTTGAGCAGGTATTCGGCTCGGGTCAGCGGGGACTTCAGCGCGCGGTAGGCTTCATTGGCGAGCGTCGCCCACTGCATGGCGACCCGCTGCTCCGCGCTCGACAGGTGAGCGTGCTTGTCGGGATGCACCCGGGACTGCACGTCGCGATAGCGCGACTCCAGCACCGTCGTGTCGAGCGCAAAGCCCGGCATGAGCTGGAACAGTTCGAAATATCCGGGCAACGACGAAGCGGTCACGACACGTGGTCCGGGCGGCTCAGACGTGGAAGCTTTCGCCGCAACCGCACTCGTTCTTGACGTTCGGGTTGCTGAACTTGAAGCCTTCGTTCAGGCCTTCCTTGGCGTAGTCGAGCTCGGTGCCGTCCACGAAGGGCAGGCTTTTCGGGTCGACCAGCACCTTCACGCCGAACGATTCGAACACCATGTCGTCATCGTTGGCCGCATCGACGAACTCGAGCTTGTACGCCAGGCCCGAACAGCCTGCGGTCTTGATGCCGACCCGAATGCCCACCCCCTTGCCACGCCGGGTGAGGAAGTTGGCCACGTGAGTCGCAGCGCGTTCAGACAGGGTAACCGCCATAACCGAATTCCTTCCTGACTACACCGGAACACCGCGAGGGCCGATCGAGCCGTCGCGGAGGGCCGGATTCACACCGTCCGTGGGTTCACGGACCGTGGTTCAAAGACCGTGCTTGTCCTTGTAATCCTGCACCGCCGCCTTGATGGCGTCTTCGGCCAGGATGGAGCAGTGAATCTTCACCGGCGGCAGCGCCAGTTCTTCGGCGATCTGGGTGTTCTTGATGGACAGGGCCTCGTCCAGCGTCTTGCCCTTCACCCATTCGGTGACGAGCGAGCTGGAAGCGATGGCCGAGCCACAGCCGTAGGTCTTGAAGCGGGCGTCTTCGATCACGCCGGATTCATTGACGCGGATCTGCAGCTTCATCACGTCGCCACAGGCCGGTGCGCCGACCATGCCGGTGCCCACTGCGTCGTCGCCCTTTTCGAAGGAGCCGACGTTGCGCGGGTGTTCGTAGTGGTCGATGACCTTTTCAGAGTAAGACATCTGGTATACCTCTCAACTTCCCAATCGTTGTCGCTGTGGCTAAGAGCAAGCGCTTAGTGGGCTGCCCACTGCACCGTGTTCAGGTCGATGCCGTCCTTGTACATTTCCCACAGCGGCGACAGTTCGCGCAGCTTGCCGATCTTTTCGTGGATCAGCTTCACCGCGAAATCGATATCCGCCTCGGTCGTGAAACGGCCGATGGTGAAACGGATCGAGCTGTGCGCCAGTTCGTCCGAGCGGCCTAGTGCGCGCAGCACGTAGGACGGCTCCAGGCTGGCCGAAGTGCAGGCGGAACCGGACGACACCGCCAGATCCTTCAGCGCCATGATCAGCGACTCACCTTCCACATAGTTGAAGCTGATGTTCAGGTTGTGGGCGACGCGCTGTTCCAGGCTGCCGTTGATGTGGACTTCCTCGATGTCGAGCAGGCCCTTGAGCAAACGGTCGCGCAGCATGCGGATGCGCTCGTTCTCGGTCGCCATGTCTTCGCGGGCGATGCGGAAGGCCTCGCCCATGCCGACGATCTGGTGGGTGGCCAAGGTGCCAGAGCGCATGCCGCGCTCGTGACCACCGCCGTGCATCTGCGCTTCCAGGCGCACACGCGGCTTGCGACGTACGTACAGCGCACCGATGCCCTTCGGGCCGTAGGTCTTGTGGGCGGAGAAGCTCATCAGGTCGACCTTGAGCTGCTGCAGGTCGATCACCACCTTCCCGGTCGCCTGTGCGGCGTCGACGTGGAAGATGATGCCCTTCTCGCGACAGATCTCGCCGATCTCGGCGATCGGCTGGATCACACCGATCTCGTTGTTCACATACATCGCTGACACCAGGATGGTGTCCGGGCGTAGCGCGGCCTTGAAGGTGTCCAGGTTCAGCAGGCCGTCGGCTTGCGGATCCAGATAGGTGACCTCGAAGCCTTCGCGCTCCAGCTCACGCATGGTATCGAGCACCGCCTTGTGCTCGGTCTTCATGGTGATCAGGTGCTTGCCCTTGGTGGCGTAGAAGTGGGCTGCGCCCTTGATCGCCAGGTTGTCGGACTCGGTCGCGCCGGACGTCCAGACGATTTCCTTCGGGTCGCAGTTGACCAGCGCTGCGACCTGCTCGCGCGCATCTTCCACCGCGGCTTCCGCGTCCCAGCCGTACTGGTGGGACCGGCTGGCCGGATTGCCGAAGCGCTCGGTCAGCCAGGGAATCATTTGTTCCGCAACGCGGGGATCGACCGGCGTGGTGGCAGAGTAGTCGAGGTAGATCGGCAGCTTGCTCATGTCCTTACCTTGTCTGTACTACTTGATCGGTGATGTTTCCGTCACGCGTCCGGTCGGGAAACCTGCTCAGGCCAGCGCCGACGGGCGCTTGTCCTGCAAAACCTTGCAATCGTCGTGCTCCGCGTCCATGCGGGCACGCTGCTGCTGCACCAACTCGCCGAGCGAGACGGAAGACAGATAGCCGTAGATGGTCTTGTTCAGGCTCATCCACAGGTCGTGCGTCATGCAGCGGTGATCGTCCAGGCAGTTTTCCTTGCCCGCGCACTGGGTTGCATCGATCGGCTCATCGACCGCACAGATGATGTCGGCGACCGAGATGTCTTCCAGATTCTTGGCCAGGCAGTAGCCGCCGCCGGGGCCGCGCACGCTCTCGACCAGCTCCGCACGGCGCAGCTTGCCGAACAGCTGTTCCAGGTACGACAGCGAAATGCGCTGACGATCGCTGATACCCGCCAACGTCACGGGGCCATCGCCGCAGCGCAAGCCCAGATCGATCATCGCGGTGACCGCAAACCGGCCTTTGGTAGTGAGTCGCATAGCGAGTCCGCGCCTATCCGCACAGTGAACCAACAGCGGCGAATTTTAAAATACCCGATTATTTTAGTCAACAATTGGACAGCGGGAACAGCCCGGCGTTCCGGGGTCTGGCAGGCAGGACTTGAGGGAGATCAAGCGGCCCGGCGGGCGCGGTGCTTGAGGAATTCGACGAGCAGCGGCAGCAGGGAGACCGCAATGATACCGAGGATCAGCAGCGTGAAGTTGTTTTTCACGAAGGGCAAGCCGCCGAAAAAGAAACCGGCGTACACGAAGGTGGGCACCCACAGCAGCGCGCCGACCACCGAGAAGGACAGGAAGCGCAGATAGGGCATCGCCCCTGCCCCGGCCGTGAACGGCACATAGGTCCGGATGATGGGCAGGAAGCGGGCGATGATGATGGTCTTGCCGCCATGCTTGTCGAAGAACGCATGTGTGCGGTCGAGGTAATCGCGGCGGAAGATCTTCGAATTCGGGTTGGAGAACAGCTTGAGGCCCAGCAGCCGTCCCACCCAGTAGTTGACGTTGTCGCCCAGCAGGGCCGCCACGATCAGCACCGCCACGAAGGCATGCGGCGACAGAACGCTGCCGGCGGACAGCGCCCCGGCGGCGAACAGCATAGAGTCGCCGGGCAGGAATGGGGTGACCACCAGCCCGGTCTCGCAAAAGACGATCAGGAAGAGGATGCCGTAAACCC
The DNA here is from genome assembly GCA_966211475.1 of uncultured Neisseriales bacterium. Lineage (GTDB taxonomy): Bacteria > Pseudomonadota > Gammaproteobacteria > Burkholderiales > Leeiaceae > Leeia. The sequence goes on along the minus strand of CBIHQA010000128.1, from coordinate 2,002 downwards.
ATGTCCCGTACTGCACGAACAGTTCGCGCAAGTGCACGTCGATGTGCAGGATGAAATCGATCAGTAGCAGGACGGCGTCCACGGGCTTGGTTTATTCCGGTAGAAACAGCGATGTAGGTTGAGCGAAGCCCAACCTACATGATCCATTACGGCAGGGCGTGTTCGACTTCCTGCTTCTTCGGCTTCACGAAGTCCTCGCGCTTCACGCCGAACATCAGCAGCAGCGGCGAGGCGACCAGCACCGACGAATAGATACCGAACAGGATGCCGATGGTCAGCGCCAGCGCGAAGTTGTGCAGCACTTCCCCGCCCAGGAACAGCATCGAGGTCACCATCAACTGGGTCGACAAGTGCGTCAGGATGGTCCGGCTCATCGTAGTGGTGATGGCGTTGTCGATGATCTGCTCGACCGTGCCCTTGCGGATCTTGCGGAAGTTCTCACGGATCCGGTCGAACACCACCACCGATTCGTTCACCGAGTAACCCAGCACCGCCAGCACCGCAGCCAGAACCGTCAGGTTGAATTCCAGCTGGAAGAAGGCGAAGCAGCCCAGGATGATCACCACGTCGTGCATGTTGGCGATCACCGCGGACACGGCGAACTTCCATTCGAAGCGGATCGCCAGGTAAACGATGATGCCCAGACACACCAGGCTGATTGCGATCAGCCCGCTGGTGACAAGTTCCTGACCGACCTGTGGGCCGACGAATTCGACGCGCTTGAGTTCGACCGCGGCATCGTGCGCCTTCAGCGCCGTCATCACCTGGTCGCTCTGCTTGGCAGCGTTGGAATTCTTGGACAACGGCAAACGGATCATCACGTCGCGCGACGTGCCGAAGTTCTGCACCGCCACGTCCGTGTAGCCGAGCTTCTGCACCGTCTCGCGCACCAGCGGCAGGTTGGCGGATTGTGCGTATTGCACCTCCAGCACCGTGCCACCGGTGAAGTCGACCCCGAAGTGCAGGCCGCGGGTGAACAGGAAGAACACCGCGAGCAGGAAGGTCACCAGCGAGATCAGCGTGGTGACCTTCCCGTAGCTCATGAACGGGATGTCTTTTTTGGGGTGGAAGATTTCCATGTTTCTTTGATCCTTGTCCCGGTGCTCAGATCGACAGCGACTTGAGTTTCTTGCGACCGCCGTAAACCAGGTTAACCAGGCCACGTGACACCAGCACCGCGCTGAACATCGACGACAGGATGCCCAGGCAGTGGACCACGGCAAAGCCCCGCACCGGACCGGTGCCGAAGGCGAACAGGATGATGCCGACGATCAGGGTGGTGACGTTGGAGTCGATGATGGTCGCCCAGGCGTGCTTGTAACCGGCGTCGATGGCGATCTGTGGCGCATGGCCGGCACGCAGTTCTTCCCGGATGCGCTCGTTGATCAGCACGTTGGCGTCAATGGCCATACCGAGCGCCAGTGCGATGGCCGCGATACCCGGCAGGGTCAGCGTGGTCGGCAGCAGCGACAGCATCCCCACCAGCAGCAGCACGTTGATCGCCAGCGAGACGATGGAGATCACGCCGAACACGCGGTAGTAGCCGATCATCAGAAGCGACACCAGCGCGAAGCCCACCCAGGTGGAGTGGAAGCCCCGCTCGATGTTTTCCTTACCCAGCGACGGGCCGATGGTGCGTTCTTCGATGAACTGCATCGGCGCGGCCAGCGAACCGGCACGCAGCAGCAGCGCGGTGTCGTTGGCTTCGCGGGTGGTCATGGAGCCGGAGATCTGCACGCGGCCGCCACCGATTTCCTCGTTGATGTTCGGCGCGGTGATGACTTCGCCCTTGCCGCGCTCGATGAGGATCATCGCCATGCGCTTGCCGACGTTCTCACGCGTGAGCTGCTTGAAGATTTCGGCGCCCTGGGAATCCAGCGTCAGGTGCACGGCAGGCTGGCCGTTCTGGTCGAAGCCAGGGTCCGCCTTGTTGATGTTCTTGCCGGTGAGCTCGACGTCCTTCTTCACCAGGATCTTGGTGGCCTGGCCGTTCTTCTGGCGC
>CBIHQA010000127.1:0-8758 GCA_966211475.1 uncultured Neisseriales bacterium | reverse complement strand
CCAGTCACGCGGCAGGCCGAACGGCAGGTCGAAGCCGGCCACCCAGGGGCCGGGGGTTTGCAGAAAATCCTCGAAGGCGCGGAAGTCCGGCAGATCGGTCAGCGCCTCGAGCACCAGCCGGTCTTCGGTCAGGACGGTCTGAGCAACGCGGATCGGCTTGCGCCGAGTGGGGCGGCTGGTGAAATCGACACCGTAGATGCGCATGAGGACTCTTCAGAGCCGAGGGAACAAAAGGAAGGATGCATCGAAGCGCCAACCCGTAGGGCGGAAAAGCGCAGCGCCTTCCGCCATGGAAGGTTGATATTCCCGCTCGTAGAACGAGATACGCACACGGCGGAAGGCACTGTGCTTTTCCGCCCTACGAGGCTATGGAGCGAAGACCCGCCCGCTCACACCCTTTCGTCGTCCGCACTCACCACGCAGTTCCGCCCAGCCGCCTTGGCCAGGTAGAGCGCGTGATCGGCATGCCGCAGCAAGCTGTCGAAGTCGGCATGGTAGCCGGTGCGCAGGGTGGCGATGCCGACGCTCAGCGTCACCCGGTCGCCGGTGCTGGAGGTGCGATGCGGCACAGCCAGCTCCCACACGCGGCGACGCAGCGCTTCCGCCTGCAAGGTCGCCACCTCCGGCGTGGTGTTGGGCAACAGCACCACGAACTCCTCGCCGCCGATGCGGGCCGCCAGGTCGCCGGCCCGGCTGAACATCTGCTTGAGCACGCCGCCGATCGCCACCAGGCAGTCGTCGCCGAGCTGATGGCCGTAGGTATCGTTGTAGCGCTTGAAGTCGTCCACGTCGCACATCAGCACCGCCAGCGTCTGGTCAGTGCGCTGGGCGCGGCGGAATTCCACCTGCTTCACCTCGTCGAAGTGGCGGCGGTTCGGCAACCCGGTCAGCTCGTCGTGGCGCGACAGGGTTTGCAGCTCGCCCACCGCCTGATGCAGGGCTTCCTGTGTTTCGACCAGCTTCTGCTGGTGGGCCTTGTGGTGCAGCATGTCCGCCGTCACGCGGGCGGCCAGCTCCAGCAGGCCGGCATCGGCGTCGCCGGCGGCAATGGTCGGGCCGACCAGGCACAGCATGGCGTCGGCGTGGTCGCGCATGTCGACCCGGACCAGGGTGCAGGCCGTCGCCGACAGCGCAGCCAGCACCTGACCGGCTTGCGCGTCCGCCCCGCTGACCGGCACCACTACCGGCGAATGCCGGGCTGGCCAATGGCTGGCCACCTCGTCAGCGGGCAGCCAGACCATCGGCGCCCGCTGCGCCGCCGGCCAGCCATGGCAGAGCGCGAAGCGCTGGCTGGTGCCCTCCCGCAGGAACAGCAGGCAGCGCGACGCGCCGAAGAAGCGGCCGATGATCGCCATGCCCTCGTCCACCGTCTCGTCGGTGCGCTCCGGCGGCAGATTGATGAAACGGGTCAGCAGCGAAATGATCAGAGTCAGGAATTTGCCCAGCCGCTCCAGCGAACGGGTGCGGGCCGTCACTACCTGCGACAGCTGGTCGCGGTGGCCGCGCAGCTCGTCTTCCAGTTCGTGCTGTCGGCGGATGTAGTCGGCCAGCCCACCATGCAGGTCGTTGATCGCATGGCTGAGCTGGTCGAGCTCGTCCTGGCTCCGCGACGGGCGCCGCCGCAAGTGGATGGGCTGATCCAGCAGCGCCGGGTCGAGCTCGGCCGCATGCCGAGCGATGTCCGACACATGGCGGGTGATCAACCGGGTGAGCAGGAAGGCGATCAGCAGCCCGAGCAGCACGCCCTTGAGCGCCTCGCCCACCAACAGCGAGATCCCAACGGACTCCACCCGTGCCAGCAGTGCCGGCTGGTCAAGGTAAACCCACAGCTCGCCCACCGGCCGGGCCGGCTGGGTATTGCTCAGCAGGGTTTCGTGCCAGGCCGGGGTGCCCGGCGCGGGCGCGTGGTCGTTGCCGTCACGACTCACCCGAATGGTCTGCCCGATCACCGTGCGCAACTCCACCACGCCCACCATCGGGAAGCGGGCCAGCGCCTCCAGTTGCAGGCGGGCGCCGGACATGTCGAGCTCCCACAGGCTGTTGGCCAGGCTGCGGCGGTAGCTGTCGGCGGCGAAACGCAGCCCTTGGCTGGCCTCCGCCCGCTCCTGGAAGTAATGGCGGACAACCAGGCCGGCGGTCATCAGCACGGTGAACAGCATGCTGAACAGCAGCACCCAGCCCAGCAGCTTGACGCTGAGGGGCCGGAACGGCTTGTCCCTGTCGAGGGTCATTGCAGCACCGGCAGCAGGCCGAAGTCGTGCCGCTGCAGCGAGGGATTGAGCTTCCGCGAGAAGCGGCGGAAATCGACCGCGGAGAAGTCCTCCTGGCCGAAGCGGTCGAGGAAGCGACGGGCCAGCACGTCATCCAGCAGATTGAACAACGGCGCCCGCAGCTCCAGCCCCTCCGACGCGAAATCGATACCGTTGTGGTAGTCGTAGAGCAGTACCAGCGCCCAGGCGCCGGCGGTGAAATGCCCGCCGGCTACCGCGGAAACCCGGCCCTGGATGCGGGCCTGCAACACGTCAGGCGAGGTATTCACCGCCGAGAACAGCAGGTCCTTGCCCGGCGTGCGGCCGGCGGCCGTGGCGGCATCCATCGCGCCGAAGGCCATCAGGTCGCTGGCGGACCAGACCACGTTCAGCTTGGGGTAGCGTAGCAGCAAGGCCGCCATCTGCTCCTTGGCACGGTCGCGCTCCCAGTTGCCGTACACCACCTGTTCCAGCACCACGTCGTGGTTGGCGGAGAAGGCGCGCACCGCGCCATCGAGCCGTTGCACGCCGGTCGGCGTGGCCTTGTCGCCGGCGATAGCCGCGACGTGGATCTTGCCATCGTCGGCCACCGTCTTGAGCCGCGCAGCCTGCCGCATCAGCTCCTCGGCGGTCAGGCGGCCAGCGTCTTCCGAATTGGGCGTGATCGAACCGAGCCAGTACTTGTACTTCTGCCGGGGCGTGCCGAATTCCTTGTCCTGGTCACCCTCGAAGGTGCTGAAGGCGATCAGCGTCTTGATGTGCGCCTGTTCCGCCATCTTCAGCATCTCGCCGGCGGCCAGCTTCTCGTTGACGATGATCAGGTAGTCCGGCTTGGCGGCGCGCTGGGTGACCTGCCGCGCAAGCTCGATCATCTTCAGGTAGTCGCGCTCGGCGTAGAGGACTTCCAGCTTGATGTCGAGTTGCTTGGCGGCCGGCTGCATGAAGCGGGTGACGCCGCGCCAGTAGGGCTCTTCCGAGCGACCGGGGTTGATGAAGGTGACGCTGAAACCGGCGGCGTGGACCACGGCCGGCAATAGCACCATCAGCAGCAGTATCAGTTTGCGCGAGACGGACCCGCGTTTGGCCGTGTCGAGAAGGTTGTTCATCGTACCGCCTCTTCGTTTATCGGTATGGATCCTGCAGCCGGTCGAACATGCCCTGCTGTTGCAGCTTGCGCAGCGCGGCCTCGATGACGGGCGTCAGGTTGCGCGATGCCGACTGGCGCGACAGGGTGACGTAACAGGGCTGTCCCGCAATGCGATAGGGCGACTTGTCGAATCGCATGCTCAACCGGTGCAGCAGGTAATCACCCTCTGCCTCCGGGGCCAGCACGGCATCCAACCGCTTCATCGCCAGCTTGCGGAATGCCGTCGCGTAGTCGTCGGAGACATCCTTGTTCACTGTCGGATCGGTGTCGAACGGCTGGAAATACATCTTGCCGCGTTCGATGCCGATCAGCCGGCCCTGTAGATCCTCGTAGCGGGTCGGCGGATGGCTGCCCGGCAGCACGTAGAACACTTTCTCCGCCGGCGGCAACGACGGCTCCAGGAAGAGCATGAATTCCTCCCGCTCCGGCTTGCGGGTCGGGCCGATCATCATGTCCACCTCGCCGGTACGCATCATCGCCAGCGCCCTGGCCGGCGGCACTTCGACGAACACCGGGTTGAAGCCCGCCCGGCGCCCCAGCTCCCGCGCCAGGTCGAAATACCAGCCAGATGGCTCCCCCGAGCCGAACATCCGATACGGCGGAGCGTTCTCGCCCGCCACCTTCAGAGTCGGCAGTTCCGCATGCCCAAACAGCGGGAACAACAGCAATCCCAGCGTCAGCCCCGACAGCAGCCGGCGCCAGGTGCCGAAGCTTCGGAAACCGGGCATCGCACCTCCCGTGCGCATGACATCGATTTCAGTATGGCTTACCGGCACGGGGCTTCAACCGGCTTGCGCCGGATAAGGCAACGCAGTCAGGTCTTCGTCCGACAGATAGCGCCACTCGCCTTCGGCCAACGTACCGAGCGCAAGGCCACCCAGCGCATCCCGATGCAGCGCCTCCACCCGGTTGCCCGCAGCGGCGACCATGCGCTTCACCTGGTGGTACTTGCCTTCCGCGATGGTCAGCATCAGGGTGTGGGAATCCGCGGCTTCCGCGGCGAGTGCGCGGGTCGGTTCGGTTTCGTCCCGCAGCAGTACGCCGTTCCGCAGGGCGTTGAGCTGTGCCTCGTCCAGTGAATGCTTTACCGTTGCCTGATAACGCTTGGGAACGTGCCGTCGGGGATGGGTCAGCGCGTGCACGAAGGCGCCGTCGTCCGACAGCAGCAGCAAGCCGGTGGTGTCCTGGTCCAGCCGGCCGACGCACTGCACGCCGCGGTACACCAGCGGGTAGGGCAGCAGGTCGAACACGCTGTCGTGGTGCTGCGGCTGGTGGGAGCATTCGTAGCCGGCCGGCTTGTGCAGCAGCAGGTAGACCTGCTCGCGGAACAGCCAGTCCTCGTCGTCCACCGAGAAGACCAGGCTGTCGGTATCGAACACCGCCTTCGGGTCGTCACAGAGTTCGCCAGCCACCTGCACCGCGCCGGAGAGGATCAGGGCCTTGCAGTCCTTGCGGCTACCGAAGCCCTGCGATTGCAGGATGCGAATCAAGTCGCGGGCGGCCACCCTCAGCGGTCCAGCAGAGATAGCACGTTTTCCGGCGGACGGCCGATGGCAGCCTTGTCGCCGGCCACCACGATGGGCCGCTCGATCAAGCGCGGATGCCCCACCATGGCGGCGATCAGTTGCGCGCGCGTCAGTGCCGGGTCGGCCAGGCCGAGTTCAGCGTATTCGGCCTCTTGCCGCCGCATCAGCTCGCGCGGTTCCAAGCCGAGCAGGTGCAGCAGATGGTCCAGCGTCGCGGCATCCGGCGGCGTGGTCAGGTATTCCACCACGGTCGGCGTTTCGCCCCGTTCCTGCAGCAAGGCCAGCGTTTCGCGGGACTTGGAGCAACGGGGGTTGTGATAGATGGTCAGCGTCATGGCAATCAACCTGCGGAATGGAAACAGCCGATCATTCTACCGCGCCGGCCGTGGCGGACGACGGCTGTACGCCCTCCTCCAGCCGCTGGCGGTACAGCGCGGCGATCAGGTCGGATTGCGTGACCATGCCCGTCAGCTTGCCGGAGGCGTCCACCACCGGGATGTGGTGCAGGCCACGGTCCGACAGCAGCGGCACCAGTTCGACGATGTGCACGTCCTCGGATACCGTCAGCACCGAGCGGGTCATGATCTGGCTGACCACGTCCGGCTGGTCTTCGTCGCCGGGCGCGGCCTGCCGGACCAGCCGCCGCAGCGGCTCGGCCGGGCCGGCATGGCGCAAGAACTCGGCATGCTTGAGGAAATCCGCCACCGTGATGATGCCGACCACCCGCCGGGTGGGGTCGATCACCGGCAGCGCCTTGACCTTGTGCCGGCGCAGCTGCGCCCAGGCATCCGGCAACGAGGTATAAGGCTCCACCGTCACCACGTGGCGCGACATGATGTCGCCGCAGGCGATCTCGCCGAAGCGGCGCCGGAAGGCGTGCCGTTCGATCTGCAGGAACAGCGACTCCAGGTCGTCGCGGCCGACGTCCAACACTTGGTTGTAGTCGCGCAGCGCCCGCTCCAGGTCTTCCGGTGTGAAGCCCAGCCGGTCGCGCGGGGTCGGGTCGCCGGTGCGGTGCACATTGCTGTGGTCGACCTGCGGCGGATGCGGGTAAGTGCGGCGGGTCAGGTTGTTGAACAACAGGGCGGTGAGCAGCAGCAGCAGGGAATTCACGCCCACCGGCATCCAGACGAAGCCGTAACCGAGCCCGTGGATCGCCGGCCCGCCTAGCACCGCTGTCAGCGCCACCGCCCCACTGGGCGGGTGCAGGCAACGTAGCGCGAACATCGCCCCGATGGCGGCGCTCGCCGCCACGGCGGCAGTCAGCGCGGTGGTCATGATTGGCGACGGGATGCCCATCTGCGGAATCCAGCGGGCGCAGGTCACACCGATGACGGCGGACACCAGGTTGCCGCCGATGATCGACCAGGGCTGGGCCAGCGGACTGGAGGGCACCGCGAACAACAGCACCGCCGACGCCCCCATCGGCGCGATCAGCAGCGGCAGGCTGCCTGGCAGCACCAGGTAGCTCACCCAGCCGGTCAACGCCAGACCGACCAGCGCCCCCAGGCTGGCGCGCACCCGCTCCCGCGCATCCACCGACACCCCCGCCGGCAGGAATGACCGTAGCCAGCGACTGACACCGTTCACGTTCCGCTCCCTGACATCCCAATTGCTCAGCCGGCTGATCCGCCGGCCAAAACCCTGCATTTTAAAGGCATGTTTGGAAGCGTACTAGCCGTGTTCTGGATAACACGGAATGACCAGCATCAAGCGCATGGCGTTTTTACAGCAACCCCTCGGGTGCCCCAGCGGGCGCGGTTACGCCCAGTCGGGTCATCAGACGCAGCGCGTCTTCCGGCGCATGGCCGCTGTCGGTATTGTCGAAGTAGACCTGCACCGAACGGCCCTCGGCGCGCCAACGGGTGATGCGGTCCGCCCAGCTGTCGAGCGCCCGGTCATCGTAGGCGGAGTGATAGGTTTCCGGGTTGCCGTGCAGGCGGATATAGACCAGGTCCGTGGTCACGGCCTCCCACATCGGCCAACGGCTGGCGTCGGACTGGGTCACGGCGACCCGGTGTTCGCCCAGCAGCGATGCGACCTCGTCATCAAACCAGGATGGGTGCCGGAACTCGATCGCATGGCGCGTCGTCTGCCAGCCGTCGAGCAGGGCCAGGAAATCCCGCAGCCGCTGCAGATTGCGCTGCAGGCCGGGCGGCAGTTGCCACAACACCGCCAACAACCGCTCCCCCAGCGGCATGATGTGGGCGCGCTCCTGCTCCAACAGCTCGGCCGTCAGATGAAGCCGGTGCTGGTGGGTCAGCTCCCGATTGGCCTTCATCGCGAAGCCGAAGCCCGCAGGGGTCTTCTCGCACCAGTTCAGCAGCACCTGCGGCGCGACGCGGTGGTAGAAGCTCGCATTGACCTCGACCGCCGGAAAGCGCGTGGCGTAGAACGGCAGCCACGCCTTGCGCGGCACGCCTTGGTAGAAGCCGGTGCGCCAGCTGGCATAGGTCCAGCCGGACAGGCCGATGTGAAGAGGGGGTTGTGCTGCCATGATCCGGTCCCGAAGGGTATACCGGGATGGACAGCACGGCCGGACGAGCGTTTCGCGCTCAGCGCCCCTGCAACCAGTCGAGCGCGCCCTGCCCTGCCGCCCGGCCGGTGGCAAAGCAGGCGGTCAGCAGGTAGCCGCCGGTCGGGGCTTCCCAGTCCAGCATCTCACCGGTACAGAACACACCGGGCAGCACCTTGAGCATCAGCCGGTCATCCAGCGACGCGAAGCGCACCCCACCCGCGCTGCTGATCGCCTCATCGATGGGCCGTGGCGCGGCCAGGCGGATCGGCACGGCTTTGATCGCTGCTGCCAGCTGATCCAGATCGGTGAACGCTTCCTTCGACAGGCATTCGCGTAGCAGGCCTGCTTTCACACCGTGCAGCCCCAAGCGGCTTTGCAGATGGCTGGCCATCGACCGCGAGCCGCGCGGATGCTTGACCTCCGCCATCACCCGCGCGGCGTCCTTGCTAGGCAACAGGTCCAGCAGCAAGGTCGCTTCGCCCTGTTCGGCAAGGGCGTCTCGCAGGGGTGCGGACAAGGCGTAGACCAGGCTGCCTTCAATGCCGCCGGCCGTCACCAGCAGTTCGCCCGGCCGACGGTGTTCGGTCCCTGCCGCATCGGTGAACGAAGCGACGACAGATTTCACCGGCTGACCGGCAAAACGTTCGCGGAAATGCTCACTCCAGCCGACATCGAAACCGCAATTGGACGGCTGCAAGGGCGCCACATCCACGCCCCGAGATGCCAGCAGCGGCACCCAGCTACCATCCGACCCTAGCCGCGACCAGCTCGCCCCGCCCAGGCCCAGAATCACTGCGTCGGCCCGTAGCGTGACCTCGCCCTCCGGCGTATCGAACCGCAGCGCGCCGTCGTCGCCCCACCCCTGCCAGCGATGGCGGACATGGAAAGCCACACCTGCCTCCCGCAGCCGATGCAGCCAGGCACGCAGCAACGGCGCCGCCTTCATCTCGGTCGGGAACACCCGGCCGGAACTACCAACGAAGGTTTCCACACCCAGCCCATGGATCCAGGCACACAGCGCTTCCGGCCCGAAAGCCCGGATCATCGGCTCCAGTGCCGGCCGGCCCGCGCCGTAGCGCGACAGGAAGCCTTCCAGCGCCTCCGAATGGGTGATGTTCATGCCGCCCACCCCAGCCAGCAGGAACTTGCGCCCCACCGACGGCATGCCGTCGAAGACTGTCACCCGCACACCGGCCTGGCTCAGCACTTCGGCCGCCATCAGGCCGGCCGGCCCGCCGCCGATGATGGCGACCAGGGGTGATGAACCGGAAGGGGAAGGAAGATCGGCAGCAGTCATGCGCAGGTCGCGGAAGGGAAC
>CBIHQA010000126.1:0-8805 GCA_966211475.1 uncultured Neisseriales bacterium | reverse complement strand
AACGGCGGCAAGATCCTGTTCGTGGGCACCAAGCGTCAAGCCCGCGAAATCGTGAAGGAAGAAGCCCTGCGCGCCGGCATGCCCTTCGTCGACCAGCGCTGGCTGGGTGGCATGCTCACGAACTATAAGACCGTGAAGCAGTCCATCAAGCGTCTGAACGACCTGACCGCGCTGCTGGAAGGCCCGGGCGCCGAGAAGTACAACAAGAAAGAACTGCTCGACCTGCAACGTGAAGTCGAGAAGCTGCAAAACAGCCTGGGTGGTATCCAGGAAATGGGTGGTCTGCCGGACGCCATCTTCATCATCGACGTCGGCTACCAGAAGGGTACCGTGATCGAAGCCAAGAAGCTGGGCATCCCGGTGATCGGCGTGGTCGATACCAACAACTCCCCGGACGGCATCAGCTACGTCATCCCGGGTAACGACGACTCCAGTCGCGCCATCCGCCTGTACGCCCGTGGCGTGGCCGACGCCGTGCTGGAAGGCCGTAACCAGGTCATCAAGGAACTGGTTTCCGCCCAGGACGAACTGGTCGAAGTCCAAGACGACCAAGCCGAGTAAGACGCCGGCAAGAACAAAGGGGCGTCAGCCCCTTTGTTGTAATGAGGTCTGCGGGCCCCGGCGATCGTCGGGGCCTTGAAACATCAGGACACAATGGTCCTGCTGTCTGTTCAGATTACTGTGCGCATCGCTTTTGCTGATGCGCCTCCGTTCGAATCTAGTAGGGAAAAAGCCATGGCTGAAATTACCGCAAAGATGGTGGCCGAACTGCGCGAAGCCACCGGTCTCGGCATGATGGAATGCAAGAAGGCACTGGTGGAAACCAGCGGCGACCTGAAGCAGGCTGAAGAGCTGCTGCGCATCAAGTCCGGCGCCAAGGCTGGCAAGGTGGCGGGTCGTGTGGCCGCCGAGGGCGTGGTCGCGCATTTCGTTTCCGCCGATGGCAAGACCGGTTCGCTGGTCGAAGTGAACTGCGAGACTGACTTCGTTGCCAAGGACGAAACCTTCGTCGCGCTGGCCAAGGCGACTGCCGAAGCCATCGCCGTTGCCAACCCGGCTGACGTCGAAGCGGTTGGCGCGCTGAAGACCGGCGACACCACCATCGAAGAAGTGCGCAAGGCTGCTATCGCCAAGCTGGGCGAGAACATGACCGTGCGTCGCTTCGTCCGCTACGAGACCGCTGGCCGCGTGGCTGTCTACCTGCACGGCGCCAAGATCGGTGTGCTGGTCGACATCGAAGGCGGCGACGAGCAGCTGGGCAAGGACATCGCGATGCACATCGCCGCGTCCAAGCCGGTTTGCGTGTCCAAGGACGATGTTGCTCCGGAACTGATCGAAAACGAACGCAAGATCTACAGCGCCCAGGCCGCCGAATCCGGCAAGCCGGCCGAGATCGTCGCCAAGATGGTGGAAGGCCGCATCAGCAAGTACCTGGCCGAAATCACCCTGAACGGCCAGCCGTTCGTGAAGAACCCGGACCTGACGGTCGAGAAGCTGCTGGCCCAGAACAAGGCCAAGGTCAATCGCTTCGCGCTGTTCGTGGTCGGTGAAGGCATCGAGAAGAAGGTGGTGGATTTCGCCGCCGAAGTCGCTGCTGCTGCCAAGGTTTAAGCACCACATGGAACCGCTGCTTGTGACCGCTGTCGCAAGCAGCGGTTTTTTGTAAGTAGCGTTCCCGTCGCAAGACGAAGCGCTGCCGCTGCAAAGAGCGTCGTTGCTTGTTCCGGGGTGGGGTGGCGGGTCTGTCCTGCGCTCCCCGGCGGAACAGGCGGGCTTCGAAGGTGGCTGCCACTCTCGAACATCCGACGTTCTACAAGACATAGATTCAGAACGGTCCAGGCAAGCGGTCGGGCAAAATCCGACTGTTTCCGATGCTACCTGGCCGTTGCCTCTGCTTCCGCCGCTATCCCGCGGTCGCAAGGGCGAACCTACCGAGCACGGTAACCACGTTGCGCCCGTGCAAGGTGGTTAGACTGCGCCGGTTTGGTTGTTTTGGTTATTTACGCTGACACCCACTAGAGGCCCGTCCATGGAAAAAGCCCCCGCCCACCAACGCATCCTGCTCAAACTGTCCGGTGAAGCCCTGATGGGCAGCGGCAGCTACGGCATCGATCGTGGCACCATCGAACGTATCGTCGCCGAAGTGAAGGATGTGGTCGATCTCGGCGTGCAGGTCGCGGTCGTCATCGGTGGTGGCAACATCTTCCGTGGCGTGGCACCGGCCGCTGCCGGTATGGACCGCGCGACCGCCGACTACATGGGCATGCTGGCCACCGTGATGAACGCGCTGGCCCTGCAGGACGCCCTGAAGCACATCGGCGTGGTCAGCCGCGTGCAATCCGCCCTGACCATGCAGCAGGTCGCCGAGCCTTACATTCGCGGCAAGGCCATCCGTTACCTGGAAGAGGGCAAGGTGGTGATCTTCGCCGCCGGTACCGGCAACCCCTTCTTCACCACCGACACGGCCGCCGCCCTGCGTGGCATGGAAGTCGGTGCCGACATCGTGCTGAAGGCCACCAAGGTCGATGGCGTCTACACCGACGACCCCAAGACCAATCCTGAAGCGGCACGCTATCATACGATCACTTTCGACGAGGCCATCACCAAGAACCTGAAGGTGATGGACGCCACTGCGCTTACGCTGTGCCGCGACCAGAAGATGCCGATCTCCGTGTTCAGCATCTTCAAGCAGGGCGCGCTCAAGCGTGTCGTGCTGGGTGATGACGAAGGTACGCTGGTACACGTCTGAACGGATTCGACGGTAAGATGAGCGTCCTTTCCACGCTGCTCTGAAGGGCGGCGGTAGATGGCGAGTCGGCTGAAGCCGCTCGCATCTGCGAAGGATGGGACTTCCGCCCGGTATGCCGGGTGCCGGCCGGAGGGCAATGGCCCTTCGACCGCAGCCGACAGGAGAACAATGAATGATTGCCGACCTGAAGAGCAGCGCCGATCAGCGCATGCAAAAGACGCTGGAAGCGCTGAAGCACGATTTCGCCAAAGTCCGCACCGGCCGCGCCCACACCGGCCTGCTCGACCATATCAGCGTGGACTACTACGGCACCCCGACCCCGATTCCGCAGATCGCCAATGTCACCCTGCTGGATGCCCGTACCATCGGCGTGGCGCCGTGGGAAAAGAAGCTGGCTGGCGCCGTGGAAAAGGCCATCCGTGATTCCGACCTGGGCCTGAACCCCGCCTCCATGGGCGACGTCATCCGCGTGCCGATGCCTGCGCTGACCGAAGAGCGCCGCAAGGACCTCACCAAGGTGGTGCGTGGCGAAGCGGAAAACGCCCGCGTCGCGATCCGCAACGTACGCCGCGACGCCAACGATCAGCTCAAGAAGGCCGTGAAGGACAAGGCCATCTCCGAGGACGACGAACGCCGCGCGCAGGATGACGTTCAGAAGCTGACCGACAAGTATGTCGCGGAAGTGGATAAGATGTTGGCCGCGAAGGAAGCGGAACTGATGGCGGTCTGATCCGGACCGGCAATCTCAACGCCGCTGGCGTCACCTCGCCAGCGGCGATTTTGTTTGCGCTGCTGGCTATGCCAGTGGCAAGCCAGAAGAGCGGGCATGTTCGATAGTTCTACTCAGGCGATACCGTCTCGCGCTCACGTGCCCCGTCACATTGCCATCATCATGGATGGCAATGGCCGCTGGGCAAAGAAACGTCTGCTGCCACGCGTTGCCGGACACCGCAAGGGTCTGGAGGCGGTGCGGGAAACCATCAAGGCCTGCATTCACCTCGGGGTCGAATACCTGACGGTGTTCGCCTTCTCCAGCGAGAACTGGCGCCGCCCCGCGGACGAGGTGTCGTTCCTGATGGGGCTCTTCATCTCCGCGCTGGAGGCCGAGGTCGACAAGCTCGACAAGAATGGCGTCCGCCTCAAGGTCGTTGGCGACCTCTCGCGTTTCAATGAGCGACTGCAACAGCTCATCCGCGATGCGGAAGCCCGTACGGCGGGCAATACGCGGCTGACGCTGACCATTTGCGCCAACTATGGCGGCCGTTGGGACCTGCTGCAGGCCGTCAATTGCGCCCAGCAGGCAATGCCCGAGCGTGCCGGTCAGTTTGAAGAGGCGGATATCGCGCCTTACCTGTCGTTGTCTTACGCGCCCGAGCCGGATCTCTTCATCCGGACCGGCGGGGAGCAGCGCATCAGCAACTTCCTGCTGTGGCAGCTCGCTTATACCGAGCTCTATTTCACCGATCTGCTGTGGCCAGACTTCGACGAGTTCGCCCTGTCGGAAGCTATCGACTCCTACCGTAGCCGGGAGCGCCGATTCGGCCGCACCAGTGAACAGCTGGAGGCCCAGGGCTGATGCTGCGGACACGGATTCTCACCGCGCTGATCCTGATTCCGCTGGTCCTGTGGACTCTGTTTGCGGCGCTGCCTTTGGTTTGGGCGGTCGGCACGTTCGCCATCATGCTGCTGGGTGCTTGGGAGTGGTCACGCTTGTCCACGCTCGGGCCTGGCGGGCGGGCGGGGTTTGTTGCCGTTGTTGCTGCCGCTGCGTTTGGGCTCTACATCACCCAGTCAGTGGGAATCGTGGCGGCACTTGTCGTTGTGGCGGTGCTCGGTTTCTGGTTGCTCCTGGTGCCCTTGTGGCTTGGCAGATTGGCCCAGCTTCGGCAGGCGGCCGTGATGCTGCCTGCTGCGCTAATGGCGCTCCTGCCTGCTTGGCTTGCGATGCTGACCCTGCGTATGCTTTCGCCGACACTACTGCTCTCCGTGATGGGTCTGGTGTGGGTGGCAGATTCGGCTGCCTACTTCGCCGGCAAGGCGTTTGGCCGGCACAAATTGGCGCCTGCGATCAGCCCGGGCAAGACCTGGGAAGGGGCTGCGGGCGGTCTCATTGCCGTTCTGCTGTACGCCTGGGGCGTGCATGAGGCTGGTTGGCTGGCACCGTTGCCGTTGCCCCTCGGTTTAACCCTGCTGGTGGCGGCGCTGCTCACGCCGTTGTCGATTGCCGGGGATCTGTTCGAATCCTGGATGAAGCGTTGTGCCGGTGTGAAGGACAGCTCCCATCTGCTGCCTGGCCACGGCGGCATACTGGACCGGATTGATGCGTTGATCGCCGTGCTCGGCGTAACGATGGCGATCCTGTTGCTATGGCGTGGATTGTAAGGCGGCTTGTCCGCCGCTTCGCCGGAGCTGCGACCTTGCTCCGGACAAGGTGATTTGATGCGTACCCTGACCGTACTCGGAGCCACTGGCTCCATCGGTGTCAACACGCTGGACGTTGTTGCCCGCCATCCCGACCGCTTCCGCGTCCATGCGCTCACTGCGCAACGCAATCTGGATAAGCTTTTCGATCAATGTCTGCAGTTTCGGCCTGCCGTGGCGGTGGTCGGACGTGCCGAGGATGCAGCGTTGCTTTCCGCGCGTTGCGGGGATGCGGGTTTGTCGATTGAGGTGGCTTACGGCGTCGACGGGCTGGTTGCTGCTGCTTCCGCGCCCGAGGTCGATACTGTAATGGCTGCCATCGTCGGCGCGGCTGGCCTGCCTCCCGCATTTGCAGCTGCGCGGCTGGGCAAGCGGGTGCTGCTGGCCAACAAGGAAACGCTGGTCGTCGCCGGTTCCCTGTTCATGGATGCCGTTCAGGCCAGCGGCGCCACCTTGTTGCCGATCGACTCCGAACACAACGCGATCTTCCAAACATTGCCGCGCGATTATCGCAACGCGATCGTGCGCGAACACCCCGGCACGCACGGGATCAAGCGGCTGCTGCTGACAGCCAGTGGCGGCCCTTTCCGGGATGCGCCGCTGGACTCGCTGACCAGCGTGACGCCGGATCAGGCTTGCGCGCACCCGAACTGGGTGATGGGCCGCAAGATTTCGGTCGATTCTGCCACCATGATGAACAAGGGGCTGGAGGTCATCGAGGCCCACTTCCTGTTTTCGGTGCCGGCGGATCTCATCGATGTGGTGGTGCATCCGCAGAGCATCATCCATTCGATGGTGGAATACGTTGACGGATCTATCCTCGCGCAACTGGGTAGCCCGGACATGCGGACGCCGATTGCCTATGCCCTGGACTACCCGGCCCGTATCGAAGCCGGTGTGTCTCCGCTCGAATTCGGCAAGTTCGGCGCACTGACCTTCTTCCCGCCTGATTTCCAACGTTTCCCTTGCCTGAAGCTGGCGTACGACGCGCTGCGTAGCGGCGGTGCCATGCCAGCTGTGCTGAATGCCGCAAACGAGATCGCTGTGGACGCTTTCCTGAACGGGCGCCTCGGCTTTACCGAAATCGCCTCCGTGGTCGAGCAAACGCTGTCGATCTGCCAGCCCACTGCGCCATCAGACCTCGAGTCCGTGCTAGCCGTCGATGCGCAAGCCCGCGACGTGGCCATGGGGTTCTGCGTCGCTCGGCGCCACTGAGCCCGGCCGAGACGGAGGGAGTCACCGATGCTGACCCTGCTTGCATTCCTGCTGACGCTGTCGATCCTGATCTCGGTGCACGAGTTTGGCCACTATTGGGTGGCCCGCCGTTGCGGCGTCCGCGTTCTGCGTTTTGCGCTCGGCTTTGGTCGGCCGCTATGGATGCGACAACTGGGTAAGGACGGAACCGAGTTCGCTGTTTGCGCAATCCCGCTTGGCGGCTACGTCAAGATGCTCGATGAACGCGAAGCGCCGGTCGATCCCTCCGAGGTGCATCGCGCCTACAACCGCTTGCCGGTGAGCCGGCGGATGCTGATCGTACTGGCTGGGCCTGCGGCTAACTTCTTGCTGGCTATCGTGTTGTTCGCCGCCGTATTTGCAGGAGGTATGGAAGACCTGAATGCCCGCTTGGGCGACGTGCCGAGCGAGACTGCCGCCGAAGCGGCCGGCTTCGAACCGGGTGATCGCATCCTGACGGTGGACGACCGACCCGTTTATGGCTGGGAAGCCTTGCGTGGCTACATCATTCTCGGTGCCGCCGAGCAGCGGTCGGTCACTGTTGGCGTGGAAACCGCTGGCGGTGGGCAGGCGACCCGCATGCTGGACCTTAGTCGACTGGGTCCGAGTGCGATGGACGCTCGACTGATGTCCCACCTTGGCCTGTCGCCCTTACGGCTGGGGCGCCGGCTGGACGCCATTGATCCTACCGGCCCAGGGTTTCGTGCCGGATTGCGCATCGGCGATGAGATCTTGTCCATCAACGGCCAGTCCGTACGCGACGGTAACGACTTGGTTAATCGTGTCCGCAGTATGCCGGGCAAGTCGGTCGCGATTCACTATCGGCGGGGCAGGGCAGAAGCCACCGTGCAGTTGACGGTTCTGTCGGTGGCGCAGGAGGGTAAGCAGGTCGGTCGTATTGGCATCGGTCCCTCGGTCGATGAGGATGCGCTGAAGGCACAGCGTACGACGGTCCGGTTGCCGCCGTTGACCGCCGTGTCCGAGGCGGTTTCGAAGACCTGGGACCTGTCGCGCTTGTCGCTGCTGATGTTGTGGCGGATGCTGTGGGGCGAGGTGTCGCTCGACAATCTGGGCGGACCGGTCATGATCGCCAGTGCGGCCGGGTCTACCGCATCGCTCGGTATCGCCCCGTTTGTCCTGTTCCTTTGTTACGTCAGTATCGGCTTGGGCGTCTTGAACCTGCTTCCCGTGCCGCTGCTGGATGGCGGCCATTTCATGTATCATGTCGCCGAACTCTTGAAGGGCAGTCCGGTTTCCGTCCGTGCTCAGGAAATCGGTCAGTACGTCGGCGGTACCCTGCTGCTGATGTTGACCGTCCTGGCGCTTTATAACGACCTACAAAGACTACTGCACGCATGATCAAGCGCTCGTTGGCCGCCGCGGTGGCCGCTTTGTTTGCCGCGCCGGCTTTTGCCCTGACCCCCTTCGTGGTCAAGGACATCCGGGTTGAAGGTATTCAGCGTACCGAAGCCGGCACCGTCTTCAATTATCTCCCCGTCAAAGTTGGCGACACCTTTGACGATGGCAAGGCGTCGGACGCCATCCGCGCGTTGTACGCCACGGGCTTCTTCAAGGATGTCCGCCTGGAGCAGGACGGCGAAGTCCTGGTGGTGCAGGTGGTGGAACGCCCAGCGATCTCCCAGATCAACATCAGTGGCGCCAAGGAATTTAACGCCGACCAGCTGAAGAAGGCGCTCAAGGAAATGGGCGTCGCCGAATCCCGCATCTATGACAAGTCGCTGCTGGACCAGGCCGAGCAGGAACTCAAGCGGCAATACTTCAGCCGCGGTAAGTACGGTGTTGAAATCAAAACCTCGGTCACTCCGCTGGAACGCAACCGGGTTGCTGTCAACTTCGACATCGCCGAAGGCGTAGCGGCCAAGATCAAACAGATTCACATCGTCGGTAACCAGGCGTTCTCCGAGGACGACCTGATCGACGAAATGCAGTTGTCCACCAGTGGCTGGATGACCTGGCTGTCGAAGAACGACCAGTATTCCAAGCAAAAACTGGCCGCTGACATCGAAACCTTGAAGTCTTTCTACCAGAATCGTGGCTACCTGGAGTTCAACGTCGACTCCACACAGGTCAATATCAGCCCGAACAAGGAAGACATCTACGTCACCATCAACGTCACCGAAGGCAAACAGTACAAGGTGGCGGACGTGAAGCTGGCGGGCGAGATGTTGGTGCCGGAAGACCAGCTCAAACCGCTCATCCAGCTCAAGTCGGGTGATGTGTTCAACCGCGAAAAGCTGGTATCCAGCAACACGGCGATTGCGGACCGCTTGTCCAACGATGGCTATGCTTTCGCGAACGTCAACGCCGTGCCGGAGCTGGACCGCGAGAAGCAAACGGTCTCGTTCACCTTCTTCGTCGATCCAGGTCGTCGCGTGTACGTG
>CBIHQA010000125.1:0-8820 GCA_966211475.1 uncultured Neisseriales bacterium | reverse complement strand
ATGTCGCTGCTGAAGCAGGGCAAGGTGAAGGGGGTGCGGTTCGATACGCTGGAGAAGATCTGCGTGTTCCTGGACTGCCAACCGGGCGACATCCTGAGTTATGAGCCGGAGGAGCGGGGATGATGCGTTGGTGTTTGCTGGTGCTACCCCTGCTACTGGGTGGTTGCGCCCATATCGATTGGGATGCGGCTGGGCGGGAGTGGGCCCGGTCGACTTGTAACGAGTCGGCGCATTGTGCGGTGACTTGTCCAGGTGGTGGCGTGGCCGATCCGCGAGAAGGCGGGCGCTGCCCGGCGCATTGAGGCGGTGCAGGCGCACCGTTCCGGCACATCGGCGCGGAACGAGATAGGGCATGGCGAAACCTGCGCTGCCTTTCCTGACGCCGCGTGAGGCGATGTTGGGGGTGACCGAGGGGGTACGCCAAAGCGTGCATGGTTATTGCTGAGCTTGGATATCCAAACGCTCAGGGAGCCTGCCATGTTCGTCAGCACTGCCCGTCTCAACCGCTTGTTTCACCCCCTCGACCAGAGTTCGGCCGCCGGCGTGGACTTGGCCGTGTCGCTGCATGAAGCAGGCAGCGGCAAGCTGTCCTGGCTGGCGCGGTTGATCAACCAGCTGCTGGGTCGCTTTCACGGCACCATCGTGAAGATTGCGCAAACGGCGGTGAACCTGTCTCAGGTGGCGCCCCGGCTGGCCAAGTTGTCGAGTGGCCTGGAAGGCCAGGCCCGCGTGCAGCGGGAGAGTGCGGAAGCGATTGCCGAGGCGAGTCGCGACATGTCCGGCACCGTGCAGTCGATCGCCCAGGGCGCGGCGGAGGCTGCGGCATTTACCAGCCAGGTGCAGGCGGCGGCGCATCAGGCCGATGCGGGCAGTGCCCGGGCGGAGGAGCAGATACGTGCCATCGGCGTGGGGGTCGGCATGCTGTCGGGCCAGCTGGACAGCCTGCGCGAGAGCAGCGAATCCATCGGCGAGACCGTTCACCTGATCAAGGGCATTGCCGACCGCACGCGCATCCTGTCGCTGAATGCGGCCATCGAGGCGGCACGGGCCGGTGAGGCGGGGCGCGGCTTCGCCATCGTAGCCGATGAAATCCGCAAGCTGGCGGACCAGACCACCGAGGCCACCCGGCATGTGGAACAACTGCTGGCGACCATTGCTGGGCAGGTGACGGAGGCCGCGACGTCGATGGGCACGGTGCGCCAGCAGGTGGACGACGGCATGGCGGTGACCAGCGAGGCGCGGACGCAATTGCATGCTGCGGCCGAGGACATCGATACGCTGATCCGCCATGTACGGACCATCGCGGATGCCAGCCAGACGCAGAGCGAGCGGGTGGGCGACGTGGCCGCCCGGATCGCATCGGTGGCGGACAGCACGGCGCGGCAGCTCGACGATGCGCTGCGGGTTTCCGATTGCGCGGTGCGTGTGCGTGCCGAGACGGAGGCACTGTTGACCGAAGTCGGCGAGTTCCGCTTCGAAGGTCACCGCAAAACGCGGGAGCGGGTGGAAGAGGCGCTAGCCCGCTGGCGGCTGGAAAGGCTTGACCGTGCCGACCTGGAAGGCAAGCTAGGTGAGCTGTGCGGCCGCCAGTCCGCCTTCGAACTGCTGTACGTGACGGACGCGCACGGCCGCCAGGTGACCGCCAATGTCGGGCCGGCGGGCAGCGATGCGTCGGCGCTGGGCCGCGACTGGCGTGAGCGTCCCTGGTTCCGCGAGGTGGTGAAGCACCACCGTCTTTACGTGTCGGACATCTACCGATCGGTGGCGACCGACGACTTCTGCTTCACCGTGTCCGCGCCGCTGCTCGATCCGGCCGGCAAGCTGCTTGGCGTGCTGGGCGCTGACGTGCGCTTCGACCATATGTTGCGGCTGTAGGCGCGATCAGCGGCGCAGGTTCACCAGCACGATACCGACCAGCACCAGGGCGGCGCCGGCCAGGAAGCGCGGCTCCAGTGCGTCGCCCAACAGGAGCACGCCGAAGGCCACGCCGAACAGCGGCGTCAGGAAGGAAAACACCGACAGGCGGGATGCCAGGTAGCGCCGCAGCATCCAGAACCAGGCCAGGAAGCTGAAGAAGGCGACGATCACCGCCTGGAACAGCAGGCTGGCCCAGGCGACGCCGGTCAGCGAGAACGCGACCGGATGCGGCGACAGCAGGCCGACGCCGATCAGCAGCAGGGCGCCGAAGCCGAGTTGGTAGAGCAGCGTCTGGGTCGGCGGCGCTTCGGACAGCGCCGTGCAACGTACTGCGACAGTCGTGGCCGCCCAGAACAGGCCGCCGACCACACCCAGCACATCGCCGATCAGCATGCGTTGCCAGTCGCCGTCGCGGGTGGACAGGCCGTTGGAGAAGGCCAGCGCCAAGCCGGCGAAGGCGACCGCCACGCCGATCCATTGGCCTTTGTGCAGGTGCTCGCCCTTGACGAAGACATGCAGCCCCAGCGCGGTGAAGATCGGCGCGATGTAGAGGAACACCACCATGTGCGAGGCGCTGGTGAAGGTCAAGCCGACCGACACGGCCAGGAATTCCAGCGCGAACAATGCGCCGGCCAGGATGCCCGGCCACCAGGTGCGGTCTCGCGGCGAGATGCGATGCCCTTGCCAGAGCATCACGCCGTAGACCAGCACCGCCGCGACCAGCGAGCGCAGGCCGAGCTGCATCACCGGATCGAGGTCCGGCGCGGCCATCTTCACCGCCACTTGTTGCAGGCCCCAGCAGATGCAGAGCACCACCATCGTCGCTGCGGCGAAGCCGTCCAGCGGTTTGCGTATTGCCGTAATCACGTTGATCTACCTGAAAAGCCATTCCACTGCGGACAGGATGGTCCGTTGTGTTGATTCTAGGTCTGGCGGATCGTGGTGATATAGTGAATTCCAGACAAAACATGCGGGATTTCCGACAACATGGCCGGCAAGCCGATTCCCCTTTCCTTTGGCGAGGAACTGCCCTCACCGGTGCTGTTCGGCATCTCCCGGCTGGATGGGCCGACCTCCTACCCGACGCAGTCCCACAACTGGGGCGAGTTCGTCTATTCCTTCAACGGCGTGATCGAACTGGTGATCGGCAACCGGCAGTACCTGGCGCCGCCGCACTACGGCATCTGGTTGCCGCCGCAGGCGGAGCATTTCGCCAGCACCCGCTCGGAGGCGCTGTATTGCCTGGTGCGGATCGCGCCGGACCGCTGCGAACGGATGCCGCGCGAGGCTTGTACGCTGGCGGTTGGGCCGCTGATCAGGGCGATCCTGTCCGAGCTGATGGACCGAAGGGTGGAGTGCCCCGACACGCCCGAGGACGAGCGGCTGATGCTGGTGCTGGTCGACCAGCTGATCCGGGCGCCGCAGCACCGCAGTTATCTGCCGACGTCGGACGACCCCGCGCTCGGGCGGGTGCTGCAGGCGCTGCGGGAGCAGCCGAGTGACAACCGTTCGCTCGCCGAATGGGCCACCCAGGTTCACAGCACGGAGCGGACACTGTCCCGACGCTGCCAGCGCGACCTCGGCATGTCGTTCGCAGAATGGCGCCAACGGCTGCGGCTGGTGCGGGCGCTGGCGATGCTGGAGGAGGGGGCTGCGGTGCAATCGGTGGCACTGGAGCTGGGTTACAGCACGGCGTCCGCCTTCATTGCGATGTTCCACCGGATGATGGGGATGACGCCGGAGGAGCTGCGGAAGCAGGTGCGGGCGGGGTAGGGCGAGGGAGTCCTTTTTGCGCTCAACCCAACCTACGAAAATCGTCTGTAGGAGCAGGCTATGCCCGCGACCGTCGTCTCTGCGAAGAACCGATGGTCGCGGGCATGGCCCGCTCCTACAGGGGCAGCGTTTTACAACGCCTTGCGCAGCTTCTGGCTCAATTCGCCGACGATGCCGCGACGGAAGGCGATCACGCAGATCACGAAGATCGCGCCGATGATCACCGTCACCCAGGCCCCCAGCGACGCCAGCTGGTGGTGCAAGGTGCGGACGGTCGCGGCGCCCAGCACCGGGCCGAGGATGGTGCCCATGCCGCCCAGCAGGGTCATCAGCACCACTTCGCCAGACATCTGCCAGCTGACGTCGGTCAGTGACGCCAGGCTGAACACCAGCGCCTTGGTGGCGCCGGCTGTGCCGGCGAGCGCGGCGGACAGCACGAACACCAGCAGCTTGTAGCGGTCCACCCGGTAGCCCAGCGACAAGGCGCGGGCTTCGTTCTCGCGAATCGCTTTCAGGGTCTGGCCGAAGGGCGAGTACACGGTGCGGTAGATCAGCCACATGCCGGCGCAGAACACGGTGAACACGAAGTAGTACAGCGCGAGCGGCAGGGTGTGGTCGCCGACGGTAGTGGTCTGCGACAGGTCGATCAGCCCGAGTGCGTGGCCGCGCGGGATGCCTTGCAGGCCGTCCTCGCCGCCGGTCTGTGGTGTCTGCACGCACAGGAAGAACACGATCTGGGCGAGCGCCAGAGTGATCATCGCGAAGTAGATGCCCTGCCGGCGGATGGCGACCAGGCCGAACAGCAGGCCGACGGCGGCACTGGCGAGCAATGCGATCAGGATGCCGACTTCCGGCGTGACGCCCCAGGTCTTCAGCACGTAGCCGCCGACGTAGGCGCCGCCGCCGAAGAAGGCGGCATGGCCGAAGGACAGCAGACCGCCGAAGCCGAGCAGCAGGTTGAAGGCGGCGGCGAACAGCGCGAAGCACAGCAGCTCCATCACGTACACCGGGTAGGCGACGAAGGGCGCGATCATGCCCAGGGCGAACAGGGCCGCCCAGAGCCAGGGTTGGCGGATGTCGAGATAGCGCATGGGGGACTCCGGGTCAGTGGGTGGGAGCGGTGAGCAGTCTTGGGTGGACCATGGGGGAGAGAGGTGGATGTTTTCTCCTCCTCTCCCCCGGCCCCTCTCCCACCGGGGGAGAGGGGAGTGGTCGCATCACGCTAGCGGAGACGGTTGATCCGTTCCTTCGCGAGACCCCTGGCGTTCGTGTCGGCTTACCGCCTAGTACCTGGAGGCTCAACGTGGTGGCCGGGGAGCGGGGAAAATTCACACCCACCTACGCCTCCTTCCCGAACAACCCCGCCGGCTTCGCTAGCAGCACCACCGCCATGATGATGAACACGATGGTGTTGGCGAGCGGCGGGTAGACCACCTTGGTCAGGCCTTCGATCATGCCGAGCGCGAAGCCGGACAGGATGGCGCCCTTGATCGAGCCCATGCCGCCGATCACCACCACCGCGAACACCACGATGATCAGGTCCGAGCCCATCTTCGGGCTGACCGAGTAGATCGGCGCCGCCACCACCCCGGCCAGCGCGGCCAGCGCCACGCCCAGGAAGTAGGTCAGCGACACCAGCAGCGGCACGTTCACCCCGAAGGCCGAGACCAGGTCGGCGCGCTCGGTGGCGGCCCGCAAATAGGCGCCGAGCCGGGTGCGTTCGATCAGGTACCAGACGCCGGCGCACATCACCACCGACAGCACGATGGTGAACAGCCGGTAGGTGGGGAACATCATGAAGCCGAGGTTCACCACGCCTTCCAGCGATTCCGGCTTGGCGTTGTAGGGCTCGCCGGACACGTTGAAGCCGAGTGCGACGAACAGCCCTTCCAGCATCAGCGCCACGCCGAAGGTGAACAGCAGCCCATACAGCGGGTCGACCTTGTACAGGCGCTTGAGCAGGGTGCGTTCCAGCAGCAGGCCGAGCGCGCCGACCACGGCCGGCGCGACGACCAGCGCCAGCCAGAAGTTCAGGTGCATCTCCGGCCGGCCGATCCACTGTCCGAGCTGGTCGAAGCCGAGCAGCGCGACCATCGCCCCCAGCATGTAGAAGGCGCCGTGCGAGAAGTTGACGATATTGAGCATGCCGAAGATCACCGCGAGGCCCAGGCTCAGCAGCGCGTAGAACGCGCCGTTGTTGAGCCCGAGCATCAGCTGCGACAGGACGGCTTGGGTGCTGATTTCCATGGGGACTCCATTCACCACGGTAGAGATGGCGATCTGCCATGCGTTCCCACCAAACGAGCGACTGACACCAAACGAGCTACGCGAGGCTCCCCCGCGCGGCGGTCTGGTCCATGTTCTTGGCGGCTTGCCGCCTAGAACTGGCCGACGCAGTCGCGGTGGCGGGGAGGGGGGGATGAATTCAGGGGAGCAGCCGCATCCTGCCCTTCGTCTGAATCAGTCGGGCTTTGCCCGGCGCCCACCCGTCCGTCCGCGATACGCCAGACGCCGCTGCTCGGCATCAGGATGCTTTCTTCACCAGCGAGCACTCGCTCTTCTCCAGCGGCAGGAAGGCCTTGTCGCCCGGGATGGTCTGCACCACCTTGAGCATGTCCCACTTGTCCTTGGACTCGTTGGGCTTCTTCACCTCCACCAGGTACATGTCGTGGACCATGCGGCCGTCTTCGCGGATCTTGCCGTTGGCGGCGAAGAAGTCCTTGATCGGGGTGGACTTCATCTTGGCCATCACCGCGTCCGGCGCGTCGTTGCCGGCGGCCTGGATGGACTTCAGGTAGTGCATGGTGGCGGAGTAGTCGCCGGCCTGGACCATGGTCGGCATCGCGCCGGCCTTGGCGAAGTAGCGCTTGGCGAAGGCGCGGGTGGTCGGGTTCATGTCCCAGTAGAAGGCGGTGGTGTACTTCATGCCCTGGGCGACCGGCAGGCCGAGGCTGGCGACGTCGGAATCGAATACCAGCATGCCGACCACCGTCTGCTTGGGCATGATGCCGAACTCGCGGGCTTGCTTCACCGCGTTGGTGAAGTCGGCGCCGGCGTTGGCGAGTGCCACTACGTTGGCGCCGGAGCTCTGCGCTTGCAGCAGGTAGGACGAGAAGTCGGCGGTCGACAGCGGATGGCGCACGTCGCCCGCCACCTTGCCGCCCATTTCCTTGACCACGTTGCTGGTGTCGCGCTCCAGCGCCTTGCCGAACTCGTAGTCGGCGGTCAGGAAGAACCAGTTCTTCTTGCCTTCCTTGACCACCGCGCGGCCGGTGCCGTTGGCCAGCGCATAGGTGTCGTAGGCGTAGTGAACGCCGTAGGGCGAGCATTCGGCATTGGTCAGCGCGGTGGAACCGGCGCCGTTGTTGATGATGATCTTCTTCTTCTCGGCGCCCAGCTTCTGCACGGCGATACCGACCGAGGAGTTGAGCAGGTCGATCACCATGTCGACGTTGTCGTTGTCGAACCACTCGCGGGCCTTGGCGACCGCGATGTCGGCCTTGTTCTGGTGGTCGGCGTACACCACCTGGATCGGTCGGCCGAGCACTTTGCCGCCGAAGTCGTCCACCGCCATCTGCACGGCGGTGACGGCGCCCTTGCCGCCGATGGCGGAGTAGACGCCGGACATGTCGGTCAGCACGCCGATCTTGATGGCGTTGGGGCCGGCCTGAGCAGCGGTGCAGAGGGTGCCCAGGGAAAGGACGGTAGCAGCAGCGGCGCGGGTCAACTTGGGTGTCAGCTTGGTCATCTCTCGTCTCCAGTGATATTGGCTCTGTGTCTAAGGATTCCGCTCCTGGGTCAGACGCCCAGGTGGCGGTTCAGCAACTCGGTCTTGGCACTCAGCTCGTCGCGCTCGACCATCTCCACCACCCGGCCGTGCTCGACCACGTAGTGGCGGTCCGCAATGTCGGCCGCGAAGCGGAAGTTCTGCTCGACCAAAAGGATGGTGTAGCCGCGGGTCTTGAGCTGGGTCAGCACCCGGCCCAGCGTCTTGACGATCACCGGTGCGAGGCCTTCGGTGATCTCGTCGAGCAGCAGCAGCCGGGCGCCGGTGCGCAGGATGCGGGCCATGGCGAGCATCTGTTGTTCGCCGCCCGATAGCCGGGTGCCGGGGCTCAGCCGGCGCTCCAGCAGGTTGGGGAACATCTCGTAGATTTCGTCCAGACTCATGCCCTCGCCGCCGATCTTGGGCGGCAGCAGCAGGTTCTCCTCGACATTGAGGCTGGCGAAGATGCCGCGCTCCTCCGGACACCAGCCCAGGCCCAGCCGGGCGACCCGGTGCGGCGACAGGCCCAGCGCCTCCCGCCCGTCCACCTGGATGGAGCCGGTGCGGCGGCCAGTGAGGCCGAGGATGGCTTTCAGCGTGGTGGTGCGGCCGGCGCCGTTGCGGCCGAGCAGGGTCACCAGCTCGCCGCGCCGGACGTGGAACTCCATGCCGTGCAGGATGTGCGATTCGCCATACCAGGCGTTCAGGTCGCTGACCCGCAGCAGGTCGTCGTTACGCGCGAGCATGGCTGACCTCCGGTGCCTCTTCGGCCTTGGTGCCCAGGTAGGCTTCCATCACTTGCGGGTTGGTCGATACGCTGGCGTAGTCGCCTTCGGCCAGTACCTGGCCGCGCGCCAGCACGGTGAGGCGGTCGGCCAGCGACGACACCACGTGCAGGTTGTGCTCGACCATCAGGATGGTGCGGTTGGCGGACACCGCCTTGATCAGCTTGGTGACCTTGTCGACGTCTTCCACCCCCATGCCTTGGGTGGGTTCGTCCAGCAGCATCAGTTCCGGCTCCAGCGCCAGGGTGGTAGCGATCTCGAGTGCCCGCTTGCGGCCGTAGGCCAGCTCCACCGCCAGGTGGTCCGCAAAGCTCTCCAACCCGACCGATTCCAGCAGCTCCATGGCGCGGTCGTTCAGCACGTTGAGCTGGCGGTCGCTCTGCCAGAAGCGGAAGGACACCCCCAGCTTGCGGCTCAGCGCGACGCGCACGTTCTCCAGCACCGTCATGTGCGGGAATACGGCGGAAATCTGGAAGGAGCGGACGATGCCGCGCTGGGCGATGTCGGCCGGCTGCGCCTGAGTGATGTCCTCGCC
The DNA here is from genome assembly GCA_966211475.1 of uncultured Neisseriales bacterium. Lineage (GTDB taxonomy): Bacteria > Pseudomonadota > Gammaproteobacteria > Burkholderiales > Leeiaceae > Leeia. Next base: position 44 of record CBIHQA010000125.1, on the reverse strand, counting down.
GTTGAACAGGATCTGCCCGGCGGTCGGCTTGAGGAACTTGGTCA
>CBIHQA010000124.1:0-8820 GCA_966211475.1 uncultured Neisseriales bacterium | reverse complement strand
GCGCTACCGCGATCCGGTGCGCTGACGGACAAGCCCTCAGGAGGATCACGATGACGCCGTATTCGGCTCCCGACTTCACACTGCCGGCAACCGGCGGACAAGACTTCTCCCTAGCGGCCCAGCGCGGCAAATGGGTCGTCCTCTACTTCTACCCCAAAGACAACACCCCCGGCTGCACCACCGAAGGCAGCGATTTCCGCGACCGCCACGCGCAATTCGCCAGCAAAGGTGCCGTCATCGCCGGCCTCTCCCGCGATTCGCTGAAGTCGCACGAAAACTTCAAAAGCAAGATGAGCTATCCGTTCGAACTGGTTTCCGACCCGGAGGAGATCGCCTGCGAACGCTATGGCGTCATGAAGCTGAAAAACATGTATGGCAAACAGGTTCGCGGCATTGAGAGAAGCACATTCCTGATCGATCCGGCAGGCCAGGTGGTGCGCGAATGGCGCGGCCTGAAGGTGCTGGGACACGCAGAGGAGGTACTGACGACCCTCAACACCCTTGCCGGGTAACGGCAGGCGCCATACGCTCCTGACCGCCAACCTTTCTTCGAGCCAACAGAACCGAGACTACCGACCATGGCCACCCGGACCTCGCGCAAGAAGACCCAGAACATCTCCACCAAGCTGTTCGTGCTCGATACCAACGTGCTGATGCACGATCCGACCAGCCTGTTCCGATTCGACGAGCACGATATCTTCCTGCCGATGATGACGCTGGAAGAACTGGACAATAACAAGAAGGGCATGTCTGAAGTGGCACGCAACGCCCGTCAGGCGAGCCGCTTCCTGGACCAGATCGTGGCGCACGCCGAAGCGGACGTAGGCGCCGGTATCCCACTGGAGCCGCACTCGCAAGGAGCGGCTGGGGGACACCTGTTCCTGCAGACCGAGCCGATGAGCACGACATCGGCCATCGTGCTGCCGCTCGGCAAGGCGGACAACCAGATCCTGTCGGTGGTCGCCGCGCTGCGGGACAAATTCCCCGGCCGGCAAGTGATCCTGGTGTCGAAAGACATCAACATGCGCATCAAGGCGCGTGCGATCGGGATTCCGGCCGAGGACTACTTCAACGACAAGGTGCTGGAGGATACCGACCTCCTCTACACCGGCCTGCGTGAACTGCCCGCCGACTTCTGGGACACCCACGGCAAGGGCATGACCAGCTGGCAGGAAGGCAATCGCACCTTCTACAAGATCACCGGGCCGCTCTGCCGGAGCCTGCTGGTCAACGAGTTCCTGTTCCAGGGCGGCGGCAGCGATTTCGCAGCCATCGTGCGCGAGCAAACCGGCAAATCGGCCACGCTGGAAACGCTCAAGGACTACTCGCACCAGAAGAACGCCGTCTGGGGTATCACCGCCCGTAACCGAGAGCAGAACTTCGCGCTGAACCTGCTGATGGATCCGAACGTGGACTTCATCACCCTGCTCGGCCAGGCCGGTACCGGCAAGACGCTGCTGACACTCGCCTCTGCGCTGGCGCTGACCCTGGAGAAGAAGCTCTACTCCGAGATCATCGTCACCCGGGTCACCGTGCCGGTGGGCGAAGACATCGGCTTCCTGCCCGGTACGGAAGAGGAAAAGATGCTGCCCTGGATGGGCGCGCTGGAAGACAATCTGGACGTGCTCAACCAGAGCGACCAGGAGGCCGGCGAATGGGGCCGCGCCGCCACGCGCGATTTGATCCGGGCACGCATCAAGGTGAAGTCGCTCAACTTCATGCGCGGCCGGACCTTTATCAACAAGTTCGTGATCATCGACGAAGCGCAAAACCTGACGCCCAAGCAGATGAAGACGTTGATCACGCGGGCCGGCCCCGGCACCAAGGTGGTTTGTCTCGGCAACATCGCGCAGATCGACACGCCTTACCTCACCGAAGGCAGTTCCGGCCTCACCTATGTGGTCGACCGCTTCAAGGGATGGGTGCATTCCGGCCACATCACCTTGCAGCGTGGTGAGCGCTCGCGCCTTGCCGATTACGCTGCCGAAACGCTATAGTCCAGACAACATCGCGTTTACACTCGGCCAGGTCCGCCTGGCCGAGTGCATTTCATAAGAAGGCAACAGGGACGCACCATGAGCATCATCGCGGTGTTCAACCAGAAAGGTGGGGTCGGCAAGACCACCACGGCATTCAACCTGGCGGCCGCCATGCGGCGCGACAATGTCCGCCCGTTGATGATCGACCTCGACCCGCAATGCCACCTGACCATCCTGACAGGGGCAAAGACGCAGGTCGGCACCTCGCTGTACGAGTTCTTCAAGGGTGACAAGTACCTCACCGACCTGATCCAGCAGTTGCCGAACGGGATGAATCTGGTCCCGTCGCACATTGAACTTGCCAAGATCGATATGCTGCTGGGGCGCGAGCCACGCATCTCCAGCAAGCTGCGGCAGGCCATCCATAACGAGATGCTGGACACGCCGGACATGCCGATCGTGATGGACTGCTGCCCGATGCTGGGCGTGCTGTCGGTCAATGCATTGGTGGCGGCGGAACGCGTGCTGGTGCCGGTGGCTGCGGACTTCCTGTCCTATCAGGGCGCGATCCAGCTCAATAACACGCTGATCGGTCTGGAAAAGGCGCTGAAGAAGCCGATCAAGCGCCGTTACGTGATTACCCGCTACAACACCCATCGCAAATTCGTGAAGGAAATCCGCACCAAGCTGCAGGAAGCCTTCGGCGAAGACCTGTGCCGCACCCGCATCCACGAAAGCGCACTGGTCGGCGAAGCCCTGCTGGAGGGCAAGGACGTGTTCACGATGAACCCGGACAGCCAGGCGGCAAAGGATTACGCCGCGCTGTTCGATGAGCTGGTAGGGTCCGGCTTCCTGCCACTGGGGGACTAAGGCCTTAGGCCTCGCAGCGTCGTAGGTTGGGTGACCAACCTACGAGTCTCAATTCAATGCATCAGGTCGGCAGCGCGTCTACTCGAACCGCCCGCTCCGCCGCCCAGGCCCGCATTGCGGCGATCGGCTCTGCCATCAGCACCGACAGCGGTCGCGTCCGCGCCAGCTCCTGCCGGATCAGCCCATCGTCGAGCTCGCGCTTCTCCGCATGGGCGGCATAGCGAGCGGACACGATGGCCTGCTCGATTTCCGCCCCTGAAAACCCATCCGCCAGCGCGGCCAAGCCCTCGACGTCGAAACCCGCAGGATCAAGCTGACGACGCGTCAGGTGAATCCGCAGGATGGACGCCCGGTCTTCCGCGGATGGCAGATCGACGAAGAAGATCTCGTCAAAGCGTCCTTTGCGCACCAGTTCCGGCGGCAGGTCGGCAATCTGGTTGGCGGTGGCCATCAGGAACACCGGCCGCTTGCGTTCGGCCAACCAAGTCAGCAGGCTGGCCAGCATGCGTCGTGCGACGCCGCCATCCTGGCTGCTGCGGTCGCCGGCCAATCCTTTTTCCAGCTCGTCCACCCACAGCACGCAAGGTGCCATTGCGTCGGCCGTGGCGAGTGCGTGTCGCAGGTTGCGCTCGCTCTCGCCAATGTACATATTGAACAGCGCGCCAAAATCCAGTCGCAGCAGAGGCAATTGCCAGCTGCCAGCGACACAGCGGGCTGCCAGGCTCTTGCCGCAGCCCTGTACGCCGGTCAGCAGTGCGCCCTTCGGGGCATCCAGGGCGGCATCTCCCAGGAAGGCGGCACGGCGCAACTCCAGCCAAGCCTTCAATCCACCAAAGCCGCCAAGGTCGGCGAAACCCGCGGAATCCTGCTCTAGCGTCAGCACGCCTTCGCGGTTGAGTAGTGCATTCTTGGCCTGCTTGATGCGGTCCAGGTCGTTGAGCAGGATCGCCCCGTCGTCCTGGATCGCCTCCCGCACCAGCCGGCGGGCATCGTCCATGGTCAGGCCAGCCAGCAGGCGGACCATCTGCACCAGGGCTTCGGCCTCTCCCCTCACCTTCTGCCCGCCATTCGCGCCGGACCACAGCTCGGCCTCTTCACGCACCAATCGCCGCAGTTCGTCCTGCGTCGGCAGCGACAGCCGGAAGTCGGTCGCATAGCGGTGCAGCTCCGGCGGCAGGGTCAGTTGATGGCTGACGAACACCATGGTGCGGTCGACCTGGTGCCGACGCTGCACGATGTTCTTGATCAGCCTCACATTCACGGGGTCGGACAGGAAAGGATGCGCATCCAGCCACAGAAAAACGCCGTTCTGCGGCGATTTGTGGACGTGGTGCAGCGCCTCGGTGAGGCTATAGGTCTCCGCCACGCGCTCCGGGCTGCCGAATTTAAAGCGGCACAGGCCATCGGCCACGCTCCAGACGAACAGCGGCCATTCGTTGCGGACGGACAGTTTTTCCAGCAGCTCGCGAAACCGTTCCTCTTCGGTGGTTTCGACGACGAGGATCGGGTAGCGAGCCTGGAACAGCACCTCCAGGTGGTGCGAATCGGAGGTGTCGCCGTTCAGGCGGGGGAATCCTGAATCCAGTTGACCAGCGGCTGCCATTGCTCACGATCCTTCTGGGTGCGGGCGGGCGGCAGGTCAAACACCCCCAGGCCGCGCGGCAAGAGTTGAATGTAGGCCTGCGTATCGCGCAGTTGGGTAATCAGCGGCAGCCCCAGGTTCTCCAGATGGGCTTCCAACCCCTTGGCGGACTGAGTACGCCCGTTCACACGGTTGGAGACCAGGCCGATGTGGATACGCCCCTTCCGGACCGCCTTTTCCTCCGCCAACCGGGCCAGAAAATCTTCCATCGCCCACAAGTCGAATTGCGAAGGCTGCACCGGCACGATCACGCGGTCCACGGCCTTGAGCACCGTATCGAGCTTCTTGCCGTGCAGGCCAGCCGGGCTATCCAGCACCACCGCCGTGGTGCCCTTTGGGGGCCGCGCAGGCTCATCCATCTTGAGATCCCAACCCTGGATGGCAGGCAGCTGTGCGGGACGCTGCGCCAGCCAGCGACGGCTGGACTGCAGGCGATCCAGATCGCCCAGCATCACCTGCTCACCCTGCCAAGCCAGCCAGACGGCCAGATTGGTCGCGATCGTGGATTTTCCGCAGCCGCCTTTGGGATTGGCGACCAGGATGCGCAGCATTGGTTGATCCGGGGCGAAATACCGGCTCAAACCGGTCGCCTTTCGTATACCGCCTGCGCCAGGGTGCCGGCATCCACATGCTCCAGCTCCCCACCCATCGGCAGGCCACGGGCGATACGGGTGACGGAGAGCCCGTGCTTCTTCAGTAGCTCCGCCACCACGAAGGCCGTAGCCTCACCCTCGGCCGTGTAGTTGGTCGCAAGGACCACTTCCTCCACCACGCCGTCCCGTGCCCGCTCGATCAGCCGGTTAAGCGCAATGTCGTTCGGCCCGACACCATCCAGCGGCGACAAGCGGCCCTGCAGCACGTAGTAGAGGCCTTCATAGCAGCGGGCCTGCTCCATCATCAGCAGGTCAGCCGGCATCTCCACCACGCACAGCTTGGCCGGGTCACGGGAGTCGTCCTGGCACAGCGTGCAGACTTCCGTCTCGCTGTAGTTGTTGCAACGCCGGCAGTGCTTGAGCGTATCCAGCGCCAGCTGCACCGCAAACGCGAGACGGCGAGCACCGCCCTGATCGCGCTGCAGCAGATGGTAGGCCATGCGCTGAGCCGAGCGCGGCCCTACGCCCGGTAGACAGCGGAGCGCTTCGATCAGTTCGGCAAGGGCGCCAGGAGTCTTGGTACTCAACGTTTCGGAAGGCGACTTGAAAGGTGGATGGGATATGGGAGTCAGCGTCGTCGATCAGAACAACGCCGATCAGAACGGCATCTTGAAGCCCGGCGGCAGGTTCAGGCCCGCGGTGAAACCGGCCATCTTCTCCTGCGTGGTGGTTTCAGCCTTCTTCATCGCGTCATTCAGCGCGGCAGCGATCAGGTCTTCCAGCATTTCCTTGTCGTCGGCATCGCCGGACAGCACGCTGTCGTCGATCTGCACCCGCTTGACCACGTGATGACAGGTCATGGTGATCTTCACCATGCCGGCACCCGCCTGGCCTTCCACTTCGACGTTGCCCAGAGACTCCTGCACCTTGCGCATGTTCTCTTGCATCTGCTGGGCCTGTTTCATCAGGTTGCCGAGGCCACCTTTCATCATGGGTCTATCTCCTGTAAAGGGAAGGCGGGCATCGGCCCGCCGCAAGAATGGATGGGTTGAGCGTCAGGCCGCCTGGCCGGCCGAGCCGTTCAAGGGCTTGACCGAATCGGGAACCAGGCGAGCGCCGGCGTGTTCCTGCAAGTAAAGGATGACGGGGTCGTTCAACAGCGCGTCGGTGGCTGCGGCCAGCTCCTCGGAGCGGGCCTTCTGCTCCAGCGCGATCGGTGCCGCATCCTGCGTGTCACCCAGCTTCACATGCAGGCGAACAGGCCGTCCGAGATGCTCACGCAGCGCCTCCAGAAGCTTGTCCTGTTGCGCCAGCATGGTCTGGTACTGGGCGGAGATCGTCAGGTACCAGTCATCGCCGTCTACCTGCTTCAACACGCAATGCTTGGCAAACATGTTCGCCATGCCGGTCAGCCCGAGTGCAGCGACGACCGAGGGCCAATCCCCCGCTGCGGCTGCAATGTCCTGGCCGCTGGCGGCTGGTGCGGATACGGTCTCAAGCGGGGAAGGAGCGACCTCCTCCGGCTGGATATTCTGTGCAGGCAGCTCCGCTGCTTTGGGCGTCTCGAAGGCCGCCGCAGCCGAAGGCTCGGGTGCGACCTCTGGCATCATGTCGATCTGTGGCGCTTCGACTACTACCGGGACTTGAGGCGGCATAGCCGGTTCGGCCACTTCCACCATCTCGGCCGGTGCCGGCGGGGCCGTTTGTTCAGGCGCCGCAGCGACAGCAGGCTCCTCCCATGGGGGCGTCATGCCGGCGGCCTCTGGTGCGGAGCGCTCCACCGGTGCAGCCGGTTGCGGGGCAAGGGCAACAGGCTGTTCAGCCGGCTGGGCGACCGGCGCTGCAATCGGGTTGGCAGCAGGTTTGTTGGCAGGAGCCGCCGAGGGATACGTCCGGGACGCGCCCTCGCCGCCTCCGCCGGGCAGTTGGGTACCCGGCCCGAACGCCAGCATGCGGAGCAGGGTCATCGAGAAGCCGGCAAACTCGTCCGGCGCCAGCGCCAAATCCTTACGGCCGTTCAGGGCGATCTGGTAGAACAGCTGCACGTCACCCGGCGTCAGTCGCGAGGACAGGCTGCGGATTTCGTCGTAGTACGGCGTGGACGGGTCAACCGCGACAGGGACGGTCTGATACAGCGCCACCTGATGCAGAAGCAATGCGAGCGATTGCAAGGCATTGTCGAAATTCACGGAACGGGCCGACATGTCCTCGGCCTGACCCATCAGCGCCCCGCCATCCTGGTCCGCCAGCGCATATATAAGGCGCAGCAGGTAGCCTTGGTCGACGGTGCCCAGCATGCCACGCACGCCATCAGCCGTGACCTGGCCCAGGCCATAGGCGATCGCCTGGTCGAGCAGGGACAGTGCATCCCGCATGCTGCCCTGCGCGGCCTGGCCGAGCTGCAGCAGCGAGGCGGGCTCGAACGGCACCTGCTCCTGCTCGAGCACATGCCGCAGGTGCTCCGCGACCACTTGCGGCGGAATCTGCTTGAGATTGAACTGCAGGCAGCGCGACAGGATGGTGACCGGCACTTTTTGCGGGTCGGTGGTCGCCAGCACGAATTTCACGTGCGCCGGCGGCTCCTCCAGCGTCTTGAGCATCGCATTGAAGGCACTCTTCGAGAGCATGTGCACTTCGTCGATGATGTAGACCTTGAAGCGGCCAGCGGTGGGGGCGTACTGCGCGTTCTCCAGCACCTCGCGGATGTTGTCGATGCCGGTGTTGGAGGCCGCGTCGATCTCCAGCAGGTCAACGAAGCGCCCACCCTCGATCTGCTTGCAGGCATTGCATTGACCGCAGGGGGTGTCGGTCACGCCGGTTTCGCAATTCAGCGACTTGGCAAGGATGCGGGCCAGCGACGTCTTGCCCACGCCGCGAGTACCGGTGAACAGGTAGGCATGGTGCAGACGACCGGTCTTGAGCGCATTGGTCAGCGCCCGCACGACGTGTTCCTGCCCGACCACCTGGGCGAAGGTCTTGGAGCGCCACTTTCGCGCGAGGACTTGATAGCTCATGGCGTGGAATTGTACCAAGAAAACGCGGCCGGGCGCCCCGATGGTAAGTGTGCGAAAGCTAAGTCAGGCAAGGAAACGGCGAGGCCGATCGCATCAAATCGACAAGCTGCGAAAACAAGTCGATGAATACGCGGCGGAGAAAAAGAAAAACCCGTGCAGAAGCACGGGTTTCTTTGGAGTATTCCTGGCGGAAAGGGCGGGATTCGAACCCGCGTCAGGGTATTACCCTGAACACGCTTTCCAGGCGTGCGATTTAAACCACTCATCCACCTTTCCGCGAGAGGGGCGCATTATGCCCCAAGCCTTCTGGCCTTGCAACACTTATGCTCGCTGCCGTGCCTGGACGGGTCGGATCGCGTTTGCAATTTCCCCCTGGCAGCTTAGATCCGTCAATGCCGGATACGCGTCTTACGACTCTCAAGCCGGCAGCTCGCCAGCCTCCTCCATCGCCCCAACCGTCAGGATCTGCTCCTCAAACAGGAGCGCAGGCAGCGGCTCGCTCAGGTAGTAACCCTGGATCATGTCGCAGCCCAACCCCGCCAGGAAATCGCGTTGCGCGGCTGTCTCCACGCCTTCCGCAACCACAGTCAGGCGCAGACTGTGGGCCAGCGCGACGATGCCGGTAACGATGGCGGCATCGTCCGGATTACTGGTCACGTCCCGCGTGAAGGCGTAGTCGATCTTCAACGTATCGACCGGGAAGCGCTTGAGATACGCCAGCG
>CBIHQA010000123.1:0-8854 GCA_966211475.1 uncultured Neisseriales bacterium | reverse complement strand
AGACATGAAGAAGGGCGGCCTGACGGCTGCCAACTGTACCTGCCTGTTCTGGGAAGACTTCGAAGGTGCGATGAAGAACATCGCGCAATGGAAGATCTGGTTCGAACAGCACAGCGACCTGATCACCCAGGTCCACACCACCGCCGACATCCATCGCGCCAAGCAGGAGGGCCGCGTGGGCGTTGTGCTGGGCTGGCAGAACATCAGCGGCATCGAAGACCACCTGCCGTACCTGAAGCTGTTCAAGGAACTGGGCGTCGGCGTGATGCAGATCGCCTACAACACCCAGAACCTGGTCGGTACCGGTTGCTACGAAAGCAAGGACGGCGGCCTGTCGGACTTCGGCCGCGAAGTGGTGGCCGAGATGAACCGCGTCGGCATCATGTGCGACCTGTCCCATGTGGGGGGCAACACCAGCCGCGACGTGATCCTGGCCTCGACCAAGCCGGTTGCCTACACCCACTGCCTGCCGGGCGGGCTGAAGAAGCACCCGCGCAACAAGGCGGACGAAGAGCTGAAGTTCATTGCCGACCACAACGGTTTCGTCGGCGTGACCATGTTCCCGCCGTTCCTGCGCCGCGGCATCGAATCGACGGTGGATGACTACATCGAGGCGATCGACTACGTGATCAACATCGTGGGCGAAGACCAGGTGGGCATCGGCACCGACTTCACCCAGGGTCACGGCGACCAGTTCTTCCAGTGGATCACCCACGACAAGGGCTACGCCCGCAAGCTGACCGAGTTCGGCACCATCATCAACCCGGAAGGCATCCGCACCATCGGCGAATTCCCGAACCTGACCGACGCCATGCTGCGTGCTGGCTGGTCGGAAACCCGCGTCCGCAAGGTGATGGGTGAGAACTGGGTCGCGAAACTGAAAGAAGTGTGGGGAGCGTAAAGATCATGGGTGCACCGCAAATCCCGTTGGAAGTCGATGACACGACCGGTTGGTGGAAGGTCGATGCGCTGCCGATGATCCTGGTGCCGCAGCACTTCTTCGTGAACAACCACAAGGCCATCGAGGCTGCGCTGGGCGCCGCGAAGTACAAGGAAATGCTCGACGCCGCCGGCTACAAGTCCGCGTACTACTGGTGCGAGAAGGAAGCCGAACACCACGGCATGGGTCCGGTGGAAGTGTTCCACCACTACATGTTGCGCCTGTCGCAACGCGGCTGGGGCATGTTCAGCGTGGAGCACCTGGACCCGGAAACCGGCCATGCGCGCATCCGCCTGGACCACTCCGCCTTTGTGAACCAGTACGGCACGGATGCCGGCCGCAAGGTCTGCTACATGTTCGAAGGCTGGCTGGAGGGCTCGATCGAGTACATCGGCCACAAGCTGGGCAAGAACTACAAGGTGTACGCAGAGGAAAGCCACTGCGCGTCGGAAGGCAAGCACGACCACTGCATCTTCACGGTGGTGCCGCGCGGTTAAAGGGATGTTTTCTGTAGAGGCGGGCTCTGCCCGCTCCTACGGGTGAGGCGGCTGAGGAGTTCAGCCTGCCGCCAACGGTAAACGAGATTCACGATAGGTTCGACCGCCATGGGGCAATTCGACAAGCTGTTGCAACCCTTGCAGATCAAGGGCCTGACCATCCGCAACCGGGTGGTGAGCACGCCGCACTCCGAGGTGAATGCCGAAAACGGCATGCCGACCGAGCGCTACATCGCCTACCACGTCGAGAAGGCGAAGGGCGGCATCGGCATGACCATGGTGGGCGGATCGAGTTCGATCGCGCCGGACAGCCCGATCATGTGGTGGAAGTCGCTCGACGTGTCGACCGACCGCATCATCCCGCATTTCCAGAACCTGTCGCGTGCCGTGCATGAGCACGGCGCCGCCATCATGGTGCAGATCACCCACATGGGTCGCCGCAGCCGCTGGGACGGCGAGAACTGGCCGCACCTGGTGTCGCCGTCGGGCATCCGCGAGCCGGTGCACCGCTCCACCTGTAAGACCATCGAGGTGGAAGAAATCCACCGCATCATCGACTGCTACGCCCAGGCCGCGCGCCGGGTGAAGGAAGGCGGTCTGGACGGCGTCGAAATCTCCGCCGCCCACCAGCATTTGATCGACCAGTTCTGGTCGCCGCGTACCAACAAGCGTACCGACGAATGGGGCGGCAGCTTCGAGAACCGCATGCGCTTCGGCATCGAAGTGTTCAAGGCGGTGCGCAAGCAGGTGGGCGATGACTTCGTGGTCGGCCTGCGCATGTGCGGCGACGAATTCCACCCGGACGGCCTGAATCAGGAAGAACTGATCAAGATCGCCAAGTACTACACGGAAACCGGCCTGGTCGACTTCCTCAGCGTGATTGGTTCCGGCGCGGACACCCACGCCACGCTGATGAACTGCATGCCGAACATGTCCTACCCGCCGGAGCCGTTCCTCTACCTCGCCTCGCGCATCAAGTCCGAGGTGAACGTGCCGGTGATCCACGCGCAGAACATCAAGGACCCGATGTCCGCCGCGCGCATCATCGACGAAGGCCACGTCGACCTGGTTGGCGTGACCCGCGGCCACATCGCCGATCCGCACTTCGTCAACAAGATGAAGGACGGCCGGCTGGACGAAATCAAGCAGTGCGTCGGCGCCAACTATTGCATCGACCGCCAATACCGCGGCCTGGACGTGCTGTGCGCCCAGAACGCGGCGACCAACCGCGAACAGACCATGCCGCATGTGCTCAAGCGCATCGACGTGGCCAAGAAGAAGCGGGTGGTGGTGGTCGGCGGCGGCCCCGCCGGCATGGAAGCGGCCCGCGTGACCGCCGAGCGCGGCCACGACGTGACGCTGTTCGAAAAGAATTCCAGCCTGGGCGGCCAGATCACGCTGGCCTCCAAGGCGCCGGCCCGCGACCAGATTGCCGGTATCACCCGCTGGTTCCAGCTGGAACTGGCGCGGCTGAAGGTTGACGTGCGCCTGAACACCGAAGCCGACGAAGCCGCCATCAAGGCGCTGAACCCGGACGTGGTGGTGATCGCCACCGGCGGTACCGCCAACCTGCAGGAGTTCGCCTGCTGGCACGCTGACGAAGGCCTGGTGGTCAGCACGCACGACATCCTGTCGGGCAAGGTCGAACCGGGCAAGAACGTGCTGGTGTTCGACATCCCTGGCACCTTCGCCGCCAGCACCACGGCGGACTTCATCGCCAACCGCGGCTCGCTGGTCGAGATCGTCACGCCGGACCTGGGCGTCGGGGAAGACATGGGCGGCACCACGCGCCCGGTCTACCACAAGCGTCTGTTCGAGAAGGACGTGATCATGACCCCGAACTACTTCCTGCACGACGTGTACCGCGAAGGCGACAAGCTGGTTGCCGTGCTGCGCAACGAATACACCGAGCAGGACGAAGAGCGCGTGGTCGACCAGGTGGTGGTCGAGAACGGCGTGCTGCCGAACGAGGCACTGTACTACGCGATGAAGGGCGCCAGCCGTAACAACGGCCAGATCGACCTGGAAACGCAATACGCCAACCAGGGCCAGTCGAAGTACGAGCAGTCCGGCGACGGCTACCTGCTGTACCGGGTCGGCGATTGCGTGAGTCCGCGCGACATCCACGCGGCGCTGTACGAATCGCTGCGGCTGTTCAAGGACTTGTAAGAGCGCGTGAACAAATCTACCGCGCGCCCCGATCTTGGCCCTGCGATGCGCACCGTACCCTAGTACGGCTGCGCTTCTCGGACCAAGCTCGGGCCGCTCGCTACGATTTCTTCGCGCGCCCCGAGATGGCTGCTAGCTGTTCGGTGGAATTGGACGTCAGTGGCGTCTTTTTGAGGGATTTGTGATCATGTTCGCTGCGCAATTGCCCGGATGGCTGGTCGTCGGCAGTCTCGCGCTGCTGGCGGTCCTGGCGCTGACGCGCACCCGCCGCTGGTTGCAGGGGCGGCCCAACCCGGTGTCGCTGATCGGCGGCCTGTTCAAGGCACCGGGCCGCTATCTGCATGACGTACATGATGTGGTGGTCCGCACGCCGGTGATCAGCGTCGGCCGCCACGACAGCGGCGACCACACCGCCCGCATGCACATGCTGTTTGCTGGCGGCTTCGTGGCCGCCACCGTACTGATTCCGCTGGTGCACCTGTTCGGCCTGGGGGGGCGCATTCTGGCGGCCGTGCTGGTGCTGATGCTGGCCGCGATGTTGGTCGGCTTGGTGTTCCTGGCGCAGCGCCGCAAAGCGTCCACGCTGCCGGCGCGCCTGTCCAAGGGCCGCTTCAACCGGTTGCCGCTGGCTGGTGCCGCCTTCATTGCCTGTTTCTTCATCGCGACGCTGCCGCATCTGGGCGTGCTGTCGGCCATCAACTGGGTCGGTCCGATCGGGCTGTTGGTGCTGGCGGTCGGCGCCTGGGCTTGCCTGGAGCTGTACATCGGCATGGCGGCCGGCCCGATGAAGCATGCCTTCAACGGCATCCTGCATCTGGCCTGGCACCCGCGCCAACGCCGTTTCGAGGGTGTGATCGATTCCGGCCTCAAGCCGCTGCCGCTGGCTGAATCCGCTGCGCCGTCCGCGCCGGTGGCCAAGCTGGGCGTCGAGACCGCGGCCGATTTCAAGTGGAACCAGCTGCTCGGCTTCGATGCCTGCGTGCAGTGCGGCCGCTGTGAAGCTGCCTGTCCGGCCAATGCTGCCGGCCTGCCGCTGAACCCGAAGAAGCTGATCCAGGATCTGGTCGTCGCCATCGCGGCGGAAACCGACGCCGCCTACAGCGGCAGCCCGCACCCGGGCCGCCCGATCGGCCAGGGCAAGCCGGGCGCCCATGGCGCGATCGTCGGCGAAGACGCGATCATCCATCCGGATACCCTGTGGGCTTGCACCACCTGCCGCGCCTGTGTGCAGGAATGTCCGATGATGATCGAGCATGTGGACGCGGTGATCGACATGCGCCGCTTCCAGACCCTGGAAAAGGCCGCCACCCCGGGTAAGGCTGCCGGTGCGCTGGAAGAACTGCGCGCCACCGACAACCTGTCCGGCAAGCCGAACAAGGCCCGCCTGGAATGGGCGACCGACCTCAAGCTGCCGGTGATGGCCGACAAGAAGGCCGCCGACGTGCTGCTGTGGCTGGGCGAAGGTGCCTTCGACTTGCGCCATCAGCGCACTCTGCGCGCGCTGATCAAGCTACTGCGCGCCGCCAACGTGGACTTCGCGGTGCTGGGCGAGGAAGAACTGGACTGCGGCGACGTGCCGCGCCGGCTGGGCGACGAGGCGACCTTCCAGTCGCTGGCCCGCCGCAACCTGGCCACGCTGGCTCGCTATCAGTTCAACAAGATCGTCACCGCCGACCCGCACGTGCTGCAGGTGATCCGCAACGAATACCCGGCGCTGGGCAAGGCCTATGCGGTGGAGCACCACACCACTTTCCTGAACGCGCTGGTCGCGGCCGGCAAGCTGAAGGTCGGGCAACTGAGCCAGGCCCCGAGCCTGACCTACCACGACCCCTGCTACCTGGGCCGCTACAACGGCGAGATCGATGCGCCGCGCAACCTGCTCAAGGGCATTGGCATCAAGGTGGTGGAGATGGAACGCTCCGGCATGCGCTCCTCCTGCTGCGGCTGGGGTGGCGGTGCCACCTTCACCGACGTGCCCGGCAAGCGCCGCATCCCGGATGTGCGCATGGAGCACGTGAAGGAAACCGACGCGCAGACCGTGGCGGTCGCCTGCCCGAACTGCATGGTGATGCTGGAAGGCGTGGTGCAGCCGCGTCCTGACGTGGTCGACGTGGCCGAGCTGATGCTGGCCGCCCTGGAAGCCGCGCCGGCCCAAGCCGCCCCGGCCAAGGCCGCCGCCGTGGAGGTCAGCGCATGATGGAAAACGTGATGAAGGTGCGCCGTACCGTCCGCCGCCCGTTACGCCCCGACGGCGTGGTCCGCCGCGATCCGCGGGCCGAGCGCGAGATGTACACCGTCGGCGCTGGCGCCCCGGTTGCCCTGTCGCCGCGCGGCCTGCCGCGCCGCAACCCGCGCGACTGGCGCCATACCATCCACAGTAATGGCCTGTTGCGGATCGACCGCAGCGTGCCACCGCAGACGATCCGCCCGGCCTTCGCCGCCGCACCGCAGGTGCGTGCCGTCGAGGCCAAGCCGAAGTTGCGCGAAGTCGCCATCCCGCAACCGACCTGCCTGATCGGCGTGGTGCCGGATCTGGAAGACGGCAAGCTCACCCGCCAGGACATGGACCTGATCGGCGCTGGTCGCGTGCTGGCCGACGCGGTCGGCGGGGCTGTGTTGCTGATCGACTTCGGCGTGACCGACCCCGAAACGCTGCGGACTGCCGGCGTGGACCGCGTGCTGAGCTTCCGTGGCGCTGCCTTCGAAGGCTACGCACCGGACGCGCAGGCCGCCGCCGTCTGGGAAGTGATCGACACCCTCAAGCTGCGCCACGTGCTGCTGCTGGATACCCCGACCGCCGGTGGCGACCTGGGCCGCCGCGTGGCCGCCAAGCTGGGCGAACTGCCCGCCAGTCATGTACAGAAGCTGTCGACCGAACAGGTCGCCAGCCGTGGTGACGGCGGCCGGCATGATTTCCTGCGCAATCCGCCGCGCGTGCTGCTGATGGATGAAGACGTCGCCGAGCCAGTGCACGGCGCGATCCATGAAGCCCAGCGCCTGCCGGACCTCGAGCTGTCGCCGGTCAACCGCGTGCAGGACCAAGGCCTGGCTGCTGTAGACCCGAACGCCGTGCCGCTGAAGGAAGCCGATTTCATCGTCAGTGCCGGCAACGGCGTGACCAACTGGGACGATTTCCACCTGGTCGCCCAGCGCCTGGGCGCCGCCGAGGGCGGCAGCCGGGTGGTGTGCGACGCCGGTTTCCTGCCGCGCGAACGCCAGGTCGGTGCCTCCGGCACGTTGGTCGAGCCGCGCTGTTATGTGGCATTCGGCATCGCCGGCGCGCCGCAGCACTTGCAGGGCATCACCCGTTGCGAACGGGTGGTGGCGATCAACACCGACCTGCACGCCGAAATGATCAAGCGCGCGGACCTCGCCATCGTCGCCGATGCGCAGAAGGTGATGCCGGCGCTGTCGAAACTGATGGAGCGGGTACGAAATGGCCATTGATGTCGCAGTCCTGCTGTCGGTTGGCTGCCACCCGGCCTCGGGCCGTCCCCGCCGTGCCGAGCGCGATGCCCGCGCCCTGGAAATGGCGCTGAACCTGCCGGATGTCCGCATCCATGCGATCCACGCCGGCGACGTCGATACCGGCGCGCTGCGCGACTACCTTGGCATGGGGCTCGCCAGCCTGACCGTGCTGCCGACCGAAGCGGGGCAAGACCCGCTGACGGCCCTGGCCGACCATCTGCGCAAGCTGAAGCCCGCGCTGGTGCTGGCCGGCAGCGTGGCCGAGCACGGCTTGTCCAGCGGCCAGTTGCCGTATGCATTGGCTCAGGCACTGGACTACCCGCTTGCCAACGCAATCTGCGAACTGGCGCTGGAATCCGGCCGGGCTACGCTGTTGCAAGCCCTGCCGCGCGGCCGTCGCCGTTCGCTGGCGGTGGCATTGCCGGCGGTGTTGACCATCGACATGGCCGCTGCGGCGCCCCGACAGGTCAGTTATGCAGCCGGCCTGCGCGGCAAGCTGGAAGAAGTGATGGCCGGCGGCCCGATGCCGACTGAACCGCAATTCGAACGGATCGCCGCCCGCAAGCGGCCGAAGCGCCTGCGCACGCTCGCCGGTGGCGGCAGCGCTGCCGACCGCCTGAAGCAGGCGTCGCAGGCCAAGGCCGGCCGCGGCCAGCTGATGGTACAGCCGGAGCCGGAAGTGGCCGCCCAGGCGATCTACGATTACCTGCTGGAAGAGGGCATCTTGATCGCCCCGGTTGGCAAAGCGTAGGACGAGTGAATCTGCCAAGTCGTTTTAGCATCGCCTCACTCGCGTAGCGAGGCTCCCCCGCGAGGCGGGGGCGGGGGGAGTGGGATGAAATCAGAGTAAGCAGCGATGTTCCTCTGATGTTCCAATCAGTCTGGCTTTGCCCGACGCCACTCCGCAGATGGAGAACGGTAAGGCAGTGCTGGTTACAAGACGGAAGAAATGAATCAAAGGCGGTGCTGGGTTCTCCCGGTATCCGCCTTTGGGCGTTGCATCCGCGCGACGGCTCGGTGCCCAGAGAGGAACCGGGCCGAAGGGGATGGGGGAGCAGGGAAAAAGGTCGGCGAAAGGGCGCCGAGTTGAGAGGTCATTTCGAGAGAGGAGTAGGGCAATGAAACGGGCAAGCAAGATTGCATTTGCGTGTACTGCGGCCTTGGCCGTACTGAGCGGCGCAGCGATGGCGGACGATGCCTCCTGCAAGAACGTCCGCCTCGGCGACGTGGGCTGGACCGACATCGCCGCCACCAGCGGCCTGACCTCCGTCGTACTGGAAGGCCTGGGCTACAAGCCGGCGACCACCATCGCTTCCATCCCCATCACCTTCGCCGGTCTGAAGAGCAAGCAGCTCGACGTGTTCCTGGGCTACTGGAACCCGTCCATGACGCCGGTGATCGAGCCGTTCGAAAAGAAGGGCGACGTGACGGTGCTGAAGAACCCGAACCTGACCGGCGCCAAGTACACCCTGGCCGTGCCGTCCTACCTGGCCGAAAAGGGCCTGAAGGACTTCAAGGACCTGGTCAAGTTCAAGGACCAGCTGGGCGGCAAGATCTACGGCATCGAGCCGGGTAACGACGGCAACCAGCTGATCCAGAAGATGATCGACAAGAACGCCTTCGGCCTGAAGGACTTCAAGCTGGTCGAATCGTCCGAAGCCGGCATGCTGGTCGAAGCGGTCAAGGCCTTCAAGCAGGGCAAGCCGATCGTGTTCTTGGGCTGGGAACCGCACCCGATGAACGCCCAGATGAAGATGACCTACCTGACCGGCGGCGACGA
>CBIHQA010000122.1:0-8862 GCA_966211475.1 uncultured Neisseriales bacterium | reverse complement strand
CTTGCTGCCGTAGTTTGTCGATCTGCTGGGTCAGCTCCAGCCGGATGTCGTCGATGCGCAGCAGGTTTTCACGGGCGTCCGCCAGACGGTGCTCCGTCTCGCGCCGGCGCTCCTTGTACTTGGATACGCCGGCGGCCTCTTCCAGGAACTCGCGCAGCTCTTCCGGACGAGCCTCACTGATGCGCGAGATCATGCCCTGCTCAATCACCGCATATCCTCGGCTGCCGACGCCGGTGCCAAGGAACAAATCGGTGATGTCGCGCCGCCGGACCGGCTGATTGTTGATGTGATAGCTGGAAGTGCCGTCGCGGGTCAGCACCCGCTTGATGGCGATTTCGCCGTAGACCGACCACGGGCCGGTCACCCGGCCGAGACTGTTGTCGAACACCAGTTCGACGCTGGCCCGGCTCAGCGGCCGGCGGTTGCCGGAGCCGTTGAAGATGACGTCCTGCATGGATTCGCCGCGCAGTTGCTTGGCGCTCATTTCGCCCAGCACCCAGCGGACCGCGTCGATGATATTGGATTTGCCGCAGCCGTTGGGGCCGACCACGGCGACCAGTTGGCCGGGCACCGCGACGGCCATCGGATCGACGAAGGACTTGAAGCCCGCTAGCTTGATTTGGCGAAGTCGCAACGGAGGCATCGGCGGATGGAAGACGCCCCGATTCTAACCGAAACCGCCCGCCGGGTATTCCATCGGCGTTACCAGCCGGCGTTACCGTTGCCGGCGCTGCCCCTGCACCAGGTCGGCGATGGTGTTGCCGGCATTTGCGAGACGGGACACCAGCAGGTCGAGGAACAGGCGATTGAACAGCGCCTGTAGCGATTCGCTGGCCTGGCTCAGCGCATCCGGCCGGATCTTGATCAGCAGCACGTCGCTGGTGGCGACGATCGTGGCACTGCGTTCCTGCTCCCCCGCCAGGAAAGCCATCTCGCCAAAGGTCTCGCCGGCACCGAGCAATGCGATCGGCCGCCCTGCCTTTAGGACACGCACCGACCCGCTCGCCAGGATGAAGAAGGAACGCCCGTGCTTACCCTCCTCGATCAGCCGCGTATCAGGCGGGAAGCGGTGCCAAAGGCTGATCCGCAGCACCTCCCACAAGGCGACGTCGGGAAAGCGTTCGAACGCCGCCAACCCGCGCAGCACGTAGAAGCGTTCCGCCTCGGGAATCGCGTCGGGCGGCAGGGAAAGCTCTCGGTTGACCGAGCGAAGATCATCGGCGAATTCCGCCCAATCGCCGTAACGTTCGTCGAGCGATTTGGCGAGCGCACGGTCAAGGATCGCTTGCAGCCCATCCGGCAAACCAGGACGCACTTCGCCCAGACGCGGCGGCGGCTCGTTGCAGATCTTGAAGATCACGGCAAAGTCGTTGTCCGCGGTGAACGGCAGACTGCCGGTCAACAACTGGAACAGCACCACGCCGAGCGAAAACATGTCCGACTGGGAGGTAAGCGGCGCTTCCCTCACCTGCTCCGGCGACATATAGGCAGGCGAACCGATCAGGCCCGCCACCTGCGTTTGATCCGACGATTGCCAGAAGGCCGCGCCAAAGTCGGTGATCTTCGGCTCGCCATCGGACGACAGCATCAGGTTGGCAGGTTTGATGTCGCGGTGGATCAGCCCGTGCCGGTTGGCGTAGGCCAGTGCCTGGCAGCATTTGAACGCCAGCTCCACCACACGGTCTACCGGCAAGAGATTGTCTATCCGGGTGAAGGGCTCCAGCGTGCCGCCGGACACGTACTCCAGCACCACGTAGGCCTGCTCCGGCGACACCACTGCATCCAGCGTTTCGACGATATGCGGATGCTTCATCTTGCCGGCTAGACGTGCCTCGTTCTCCAGCAGTCGGCGGTAGCGCTGGCCGTTCTGCGGATGCGCGAGCAGTTCTGCGTGAGCCACCTTGACCGCCACCTCGCGACCAGCGAAGTGATCATCCGCCAGATAGACCTTGCCGGTGGCACCCGCCCCCAGCTCGCGGCGCAGCACGTATCGCCCCAGGTTGTCAGGCATGGCGCGGGTCATTGCAGATCGTCTCTCTCAAGGGCGAGCCTATAATGAATGATATGAATGCAAGCACTCCTTCCCTGCTGGTCCAGTTCCGACGCCCCTGGCGACTGACACCGCTCACCTCGCTAGATGGCACGGAAATACGGGATCGGCACAACCTGTTGATCCTGCGAGGCCTTGCCCTGCTCGCGGAAGCCGGTCAGGACGCCGAGGAGGCTCCTGCCTGGCAGCAGCGGCTGGAGGGCAAACTGGATCTGGCGCTCCTCATGTTGGCCGATGTGCTCGCCGAGCGCCAGTCCATGCCCGCCGCGAAACCGCTTTCGCTCAATACCGAGCAGGTTCATCTACCTGACGAGCCAGCCCATCCGGCCGGCGAGAACATGCTGCTGTCCGTCTACCTGGACCCTGGTTTACCGCTGCCGGTCAACCTGGCCGCAACAGCGGTCGGAGCAGGGGCAGAGGGCTGCACGCTAAGGCTCGCACCACTGTCGGACGAACTGGATCATTGGCTGGGCGTCACCCTGTTCCGCTTCCACCGGGAACAGTTGCGCCGCCGCAGCTGAGTTTCCCGCCGAACACCGATTAGGCGTGCTCTTCCTCGGTATGGGCTAGTTGGCCGGAAAACAGGCTGCCTCCGACAATCATCAGCCCACCCAGCCACTCGCGGACCGAAAGCGCCTCTCCGGCGATCACGTAGGCCGACAACGCGGCTACCACCAGTTCGAACAGCATGATCACCACAGCCTGGCTGGCACCGACATACTTCAGTCCGGTCTGCACGCCCACGCTGGCCACCACCAGCGCCAGACCCATGCCGACCAGCAGAAGCCAGGACCGCGAGTCCGCCGCGGCCAGTGCCGTCAGGTTCGACTGGAACAACAGCAACGCCCCAAGCGACACCACCGAGCATCCCACCCAGACCGCAAACGACTTCACCGCCGGGTCGATCTCGCTGGCACGGCGCGACAAGACATTGTTGAGCGCAAAACACACCCCGCCGGACACCGCCACCCACTCGTAGCCGTTACGCGGCCAGGGCAGCCCGAGCGCCGGCTGCCACAGCATGGCGATCGCCCCGGCGAACGACAGCAGGAATACCAGCAGGCCATAACGGTTGGGCCGCTCGCCGAGCATCAGGTAAGCCAGGATCAGGGTCCAGACAGGCGCCATGTAGAACAGCAGGGTGATGCGCATCACCTCGCCGTTGATCACCGCGAACACGTAGCCAACGTTGGCCCAGCCGGCCGACAGGCCCATCACCCAGACCTCCCAGCTCAGCCGCCAGGGGCGGCGCATCAGCCCGAACAGCACCCCGCCGCCCAGCACCAGGGCGACCAGGTAATTGGCCAATTGCGCCTGCTCGCCGCCAATTCCCTGCGCGGCCAACCAGCGGTACGGCCACCACATCAATCCCCATACGCCCGATGCGTACAACAAGCCGGCGATACCGGCTGTCTTTCGTCCTGCAAACACACGATCTCCCTGGCCCGACGGGACTACTGAAACGGGCAGTTAACCCCGTATAATGCGACGCTATCTTTAGTCAGGCATTTGCCGCATCCATACAGGATATTGGATACAAAGCCGCCCAATTCTAGCGATTTCCCACCATCACTGCCCGCTGGCGGTGAGGTTCGATTTTCCCTTCAGGAGTTTTCCCGCATGAGCGCATTGCATCCGCTGCAACCGATCATCGAAGCAGCCTTCGAAGACCGTGCCAATATCAACGCCAAGAACGTGTCGGTCGAACTGAAAGATGCCATCGGGCAAGTGATCGGCGAGTTGGATCGCGGCGCGCTGCGCGTCGCCGAGAAGATCGGCGGCGAATGGGTGACCCATCAGTGGCTGAAGAAGGCCGTGCTGCTGTCCTTCCGCATCCGCGACAACGAAATGTTGGTCGACGGCTACAACCGCTACTTCGACAAGGTGGACAGCAAGTTCGCCGACTACACCCATGCCGACTTCGAGAAGGGTGGCTACCGCGTGGTGCCGCCGGCGGTGGCCCGCAAGGGTTCCTATGTCGCCAAGGGCGCGGTGCTGATGCCCTCCTACGTGAACATTGGCGCCTACGTCGATGAAGGCACCATGGTCGACACCTGGGCCACCGTCGGCTCCTGCGCCCAGATCGGCAAGAACGTCCACCTGTCCGGCGGCGTCGGCATCGGCGGCGTGCTGGAGCCGCTGCAGGCCAACCCGACCATCATCGAAGACAACTGCTTCATCGGTGCCCGCTCCGAAGTGGTGGAAGGCGTGATCGTCGGCGAAGGCTCGGTGATCTCCATGGGCGTGTACATCGGCCAAAGCACCAAGATCTATGACCGCGAAACCGGCGAAGTCCACTACGGTCGCGTCCCGGCGGGCTCGGTGGTAGTGTCCGGCAACCTGCCGTCCAAGGACGGCAAGTACAGCCTGTACTGCGCTGTGATCGTGAAGAAGGTCGATGCGCAGACCCGCGCCAAGACCAGCATCAACGAACTGCTGCGCGACTGATCCCTTCAGGCAAAGGCGCGGTATCCTGTTCGCAGGGCGCCGCGCCGGCTCCACACCACATCATCACATGTGCTGAACCGCAACCCCAGACAGAGGTCTGACCACGCATGAAGCTGCTGTTCGATCTGTTCCCGGTCATCCTGTTTTTCGCGGCCTACAAATTCACCGGCGAAAACATCTTTGTCGCTACCGTTGCGGCCATGGTCGCGTCCGTGGCGCAGATCCTGTGGCTGAAACTGCGAGGCCGCAAGATCGAGCCGGTGCTGTGGTTCAGCGGCGGCCTGGTGGTAGTGATGGGTGCCGCGACGCTGTATTTCCACAACGCCGCCTTCATCAAGTGGAAACCCACCCTGCTCTATTGGGGCTTTGCGGTGATGCTGGCGCTCGGTCCGGTACTGATGAAGCGCAATTTCATCCGTCTGCTGATGCAGGAACAGGTGAAGCTGCCGGACGCCATCTGGAGCCGGCTCAACCTCGCCTGGGCGACGTTCTTCCTGGTGATGGGCGGCGTGAACCTGCTGGTCGCCCATCAGTTCAGCGAAAGCACCTGGGTCAACTTCAAGCTGTTCGGCACGCTGGCCGCCACCCTTGTCTTCGCCCTGGCGCAGGGCCTGTACATCTCGCGCTTTCTGCCCGAAGCCGGCGACTCCACCGACAAACCCGCCACCTGATACATAGAAAGCTTTCACCATGTGGTATTGCATCATCGGGGACGACGTTCCCGATTCGCTGGACAAGCGTCTAGCGGCCCGTCCGGCCCATCTGGAGCGCCTGTCCGCATTGAAGGAAGCTGGTCGCCTGCTGCTGGCCGGACCCTTCCCCGCTATCGACAGCGCCGACCCCGGACCGGCTGGTTTTTCCGGCAGCCTGATTGTGGCCGAATTCGAATCGCAAGCAGCGGCGCAAGCCTGGGCGGATGCCGATCCGTATATTGTGGCTGGCGTGTATGCCAAAGTGAGCGTCAAACCGTTTAAGAAGGTCTTGCCTTGAACGAGTGGGAGTTGCTGTTCACGGAGAGGCTGGCCCCGATTGCACCGCAGTCGTTCCAGTTGATGGACGAAAGCGGCCAACACATCGGGCATGCCGGCAATACTGGTGGGGGGCACTTTCAATTGACCGTGGTGTCCGACCGGTTCGCGGGCAAGAACCGGCTGGAACGGCATCGGCTGGTGTATGCCTGCTTTGCGGATCTGATTCCGCATCGCATCCATGCGCTCAGCATTGCTGCCTACACCCCGGATGAGCTATAAATCCATCTTTTGGCAGATGCGGATTCAACCGCACCGCCGGAATCAAAAGGTTATCAACCGAAAGGAATTTCGATGCGAGTTTCCCTGATCGCGCTGGCAGTGGCCGGTGTGGTGGCGCAAGCGGCACTGGCCGCCGACTTCAAGGTCAACGGCGTGGTCGTCCCGCAAGCCCGCATGGACGTGCTGATGAAGGATTATCAGAAGCGTGGCCAGCAAGATACCCCGGAACTGCGCAATCAGCTCAAGGATCGCCTGGTCCTGACCGAAGCACTGGCTCAGGAAGCCCAGAAGGCCGGCCTGGACAAGTCCCCGGAATACGTTGAGCGTGTCGAGGCCCTGAAGCGTGAGCTGCTGGCCAACGCCTACGTGACCAACTACATGGAAAAGAACACCATTTCCGACGCTGCCGCCAAGGTCGAATACGACAAGGCCAAGCCGGACATGGACAAGGCCGCGGCGCAACAGGGCAAGCTGTACCGTATCCGCCACATCCTGGTGAAGGATGAGAAGACCGCCAACGAAGTGCTGGGCAAGCTGAAGAAGGGCGGCAACTTCGCCGACCTGGCCAAGCAGTACACGACCGACCCGGGTTCCAAGGAAAACGGCGGCCTGTACGACTTCGCTCCGGCCGAACAGTACGTCAAGCCGTTTGCCGATGCCGTGAAGGCGCTGGCCAAGGGCCAGATCACCCAGAAGCCGGTCAAGACCCAGTTCGGCTACCACGTGATCCTGCTGGAGGACAGCAAGACCCCGTCCGCCCCGGGCTTCGACGAAGTGAAGGAACAGATCAAGCAGCAACTGCAACAGCAACAGCTGGACAAGCTGCTGACCGACGCCAAGACCTCCGCCAAGGTGGAATAAGTCAGTCGGCGCTGTGCCGGAATGCAAAACAGGCGATCTTCGGATCGCCTGTTTTGTTTTGGAGGGCCTGCTACTTATGTGGGTCGGGTTGAGCCGTCAGTGGAAGCCCAATCTGCAAAGTCCACATCAATCCGCGACCGGCAGCGCCAGACTCTCTTTCACCTCTTCCATCACCACATAGCTGCGCGACTCCGTCGCCCCCGGTAACTTCAACAGAATGTCGCCCAGCAGCTTACGGTACAGCGACATGTCACGAATCCGCGCTTTGATCAGATAGTCGAAGTCACCGGACACCAGGTGGCATTCCTGCACATTCGGCAGCTTCAGGACTTCGTGCCGGAAGGCTTCGAAGATTTCACCCGATTTGCTGGCCAGCCGGATTTCCACGAACACCAGCAGCCCCGCCCCCAACGCCTTGGGGTCCAGCCGGGCGTGATAGCCCTGGATCACGCCGTCGCGCTCCATCCGGCGCACCCGATCGGTACAGGGCGTCACCGACAGCCCCACCTTGGTCGCCAGTTCCGTCATCGAAATCCGTCCGTCCTGCTGAAGGAGACGTAGGATCTTGCGGTCCAGCTTGTCGAGTTCACGAACGGTTTCTGTGCGAGTACGCATTTCCTGAAAAACCTCTCAAATCCAATCTTTCTGCATTTTCTCACAAAAATCTTTAGTGAATAAAACTGCTTTTTTTTCTTTAGACTGCGTGAAATCTCTGGATGGGGCGAAATTACCTGCCTCACCCTCTGCAAATCATTCATTCGGGAGGTTTCCATGCGGGTAGCAGTGCTCGGTAGCGGCGTGATCGGTGTCAGCACCGCCTATTACTTGGCGCGCAACGGTTTCGAGGTGACGGTGTATGACCGTCAACCCGGCCCGGCCTTGGAAACCAGCTTCGGCAACGCCGGCCAGATCTCCCCGGGATACTCCGCGCCGTGGGCTGCGCCTGGCATTCCGCTCAAGGCGATGAAATGGCTGTTCCAGCGCCACGCACCGCTGGCGATCCGTCCGGACGGCACCCTGTTCCAGCTGCAGTGGATCGCCAAGATGCTGTCCAACTGCACCGCCGCTCGCTACGACGTGAACAAGGAACGCATGATGCGGCTCGCGGAATACAGCCGCGACGTGATCCGCGCCCTGCGTACCGACACCGGCATCCAGTACGAAGGCCGTGCACAAGGCACCCTGCAGGTGTTCCGTACCCAGGCCCAGCTGGATGCCGCCGCCAAGGACATCAAGGTGCTGGAGCGCTGCGGTGTACCGTACGAGCTGCTCGACCGTGATGGCTGCGCCCGCATCGAACCGGCCCTCGCCGCCGTGAAGGAAAAGCTGGTCGGTGGCTTGCGTCTGCCGAACGATGAAACAGGCGACTGCCAGATCTTCACCACCCAACTGGCTGCCGAGGCCGAAAAGCTGGGCGTACGCTTCGCCTACGGTACCCCGCTGGACGCGCTGATCATCGACGGCGACCGTATCCGTGGCGTGCAGTCCGGCAGCAACCGCATCGAAGCCGATCATTTCGTGGTGGCGCTGGGCAGCTACTCCACCGACTTCCTCAAGCCGCTGGGCCTGGACATCCCGGTCTACCCGGTCAAGGGCTACTCGCTGACCGTGCCCATCACCAATGGTGACATGGCGCCGGTGTCCACCGTGATGGATGAAACCTACAAGGTCGCCATCACCCGCTTCGACGACCGCATCCGCCTGGGCGGCATGGCGGAACTGTCCGGCTTCGACCTGTCGTTAAACCCGCGCCGTCGTGAAACGCTGGAAATGGTGGTCGGCGACCTGTTCCCGCAGGGCGGCGACATCCCGGCGGCCACCTTCTGGACCGGCCTGCGCCCGATGACCCCGGACGGCACCCCGATCATCGGCGGCACCCGCTTCTCCAACCTGTCGCTGAACACCGGTCACGGCACGCTGGGCTGGACCATGGCCTGCGGCTCCGGCAAGTTGCTGGCCGATCTGATGGCCCACAAGCAACCGGACATCCGCGCCGACGGCCTGTCGATGGCCCGCTACGGCGCCGAAGTGAAGCCGAGCTTCCCGATGGGGCAGCCGGTGCCGGCGCAGTAAGTACAGAAGAACACACGCGCCTGAAACGTCTTCTCTGGGTTGGGCGCCGCGAAAGCGGCGCTTCTTTTTGCCTGTTCATCCGCAACGAGTTCCGACATGAGCCGTCCCGCCTGGGCCGAAATCCGGCTTGATGCCCTGCGTCACAACTACCTGCTCGCCAAGCGCGCGAGCGGCGCCCAT
>CBIHQA010000121.1:0-8947 GCA_966211475.1 uncultured Neisseriales bacterium | reverse complement strand
GCCGGGTTGGGGGGGTGGCCCCACCCCCCCCCACCACCTTGGCGGGGGGCACCGGGGGGGGTGTGGGGGGCTGTTCCCCCCCCCCCCACCTACGGGTCACCGCTGGCTGCTGGATACATGAAAAATTGAACGGATGCGGATCACCGCATCCGACGCTTCACGCTCTTGAGAGGTCGCGCGACGTGAGCAACAACAACGCATTCGATTACATCATTGTCGGTGCCGGCTCGGCCGGCTGTGTGCTGGCCAACCGGATCTCCGGCGAGGGTCATAAGGTGCTGGTGCTGGAAGCCGGCCCGCAGGACCGCAGCATGTTCATCCACATGCCGGCTGCGCTGGCCTATCCGTTGGCGGACAACAAGTACAACTGGTACTACGAGTCCGAGCCCGAGCCGTACATGAACAACCGCAAGATGTACTGCCCGCGCGGCCGGGTGATCGGCGGTTCGTCCTCGATCAACGGCATGGTGTACATCCGTGGCCACGCCTTCGACTACGACGGCTGGGCGGAAGACCCGGAGCTCAAGCACTGGTCCTACGCGCACTGCCTGCCGTACTTCCGCAAGGCGGAAACGCGCGGCAAGGGTGGTGACGCCTACCGTGGCGACAACGGCCCGCTGCATGTCACCACCGGCCGTTGCGATAACCCGCTGTACCGTGCCTTCATCGAAGCGGGCCGTCAGGCCGGCTACCCGGTGACCGAGGACATGAACGGTTATCAACAGGAAGGCCTGGGGGTCATGGACATGACCACCTACCGTGGCCGCCGCTGGAGCGCCGCCAAGGCCTACCTGCGCCCGGCGCAGACCCGCCCGAACCTGACGGTGGAAGCCCGCTGCCTGGTCACCCGCGTGCTGTTCGAAGGCAGCCGCGCGGTCGGCGTCGAATATGTACAGAACGGCCAAGTGCACAAGGTGCGGGCCGACCGTGAAGTGATCCTGTCCGGTGGCGCGATCAACTCGCCGCAGCTGCTGATGCTGTCCGGCATTGGCAACGCGCAGGAACTGGCCAAGCACGGCATCAAGTCGGTGGCGCACCTGCCGGGCGTCGGCGAGAACCTGCAGGACCACATCGAGACCTACATTCAGTACGCCTGCACCAAGCCGATCACGCTGTACAACGCGATGAACCCGCTGGTGAAGCTGCGGATCGGCTTCGACTGGCTGTTCCTGCGCAGTGGCATTGGCGCGTCCAACCAGTTCGAGAGCGGCGGTTTCATCCGCAGCCGCGCCGGTGTGAAGCATCCGGACCTGCAATACCACTTCCTGCCGATGGCCATGTCCTACGATGGCAAGGCGCTGGTGGAGCAGCACGGCTTCCAGGCCCACATCGGCCCGATGCGTCCGACCAGCCGTGGCTGGATCAAGCTGCGCAATGCGGACCCAAAGCAGGCGCCGATCATCCAGTTCAATTACCTGCAAACCGAGCAGGACCGCCAGGAATTCCGCGACGGCGTGCGGTTGACCCGCGAGATCTTCGCGCAGCACGCCTTCGACGAATTCCGCGGCGCCGAACTGGCCCCGGGCCCGAAGACCCAGTCCGACGCCGAGATCGATGCCTACTTGCGTGGGAAGGCAGAGAGCGCCTACCACCCGTCCTGCACCTGCAAGATGGGCAGCGACGAGATGTCGGTGGTGGACGGCCAGGGCCGGGTGCATGGCCTGTCCGGCCTGCGGGTGGTGGATGCGTCGATCATGCCCAATGTGGTGAGCGGCAACCTGAATGCGCCGACCATCATGATCGGCGAGAAGATGGCCGACCTGATCCTGGGCAAGAAGCCGCTGCAGGCCAGCGATGCACCGGTGTGGGTGAACCCGAACTACGAGACCTCGCAGCGCTAGGCTGCTGGCAAAGGTGGGGAGCAAGGCCTCAGGCGGGCGCAAAGCAAGCTTTGCTGGGTTGACGGACGGCAACCCGTCCGCAGCCTCCCTGAGACTTTCCCCACCCTCCGACTCCCGCCCTCCGGCGGGAGGGTGGCTTGAAGATGGCCCACAAGCGGGCCATCGGGTTTGTCAGCGGGCTGTCGCGACTGAAGTCGCGCCCACGTTCCGTTTATGGCATGCGGCGGGCTTATGGTGCCGGGAGAATGTCCGGCTCGGCCACCAGGCCGGGCAGGGGCTCGCCTGGCAGCCACCGTTCGTGGATGCGGGCGAAGCTGCCATCCTGCTTCATCCCGTCGAGCGCCTGCTGCCACTGCTGGACCACCGCGTCCGGCGTGCCCAGCGAAAATACGATGTAACTACTGCTGCGCATGAAGGTGTATACCCGGACCACCTCGTCCGGTTTCATGCCGACCTGCGCCAGCAGGCCCGGCAGCAGCTGATCTTCGTACACCATCACCGGAATGCGGCCGTAGGCCAGCATCCGCGCCATCTCATGCGGCCTGGAGACCTGTTCCAGGTTCTGGAAGCCCACCTGCCGTAACACCTGGTGCGAATACCATTCCCTCGGCACGCCGATACGCGGCAGTGCTCTTGCTTCGTTCAGATCGGTGAGGTGCAACGTGCTGCCGCGCTTTGCATAGAAACTGGTCGTCGTGGTGACCACCGGGCCGACCCACTTGAACAGCGGCTCCCGCTCCGCCGTGCGTACGGCGACAAATAGCGCCACATTGGGATGGGTGCGGGCCTCCTGGTAGCCGCGTGCCCATGGCACGATGTGGATGGGCGCCGTGGTGTGGGTGCGGCGCAGCAGCTCCTGTACCACTTCCACCGCCAGGCCGGCCGGTTTGCCGTCGCGGCCGAAGTTGATCGGCGGGTTTTCTTCGGTGTACAGGTCGAGTGCCCACGCAGGCCCCGCCGCTGCCAGCATGGCTGCGAATGCGAGCACCAGGAAGGGGCGACGGGTCATGGTCGGGGCGTCGGAGGTCGTTCGATTTTCATCCTAGCCCCCTGTCGGAATCGTGACAGCGGCCCGGGATGAGTGGGGGCGCAAATGCACATCGGCCGTGAAGGCATGCCTCCACGGCCGATGGGTTAGATGACTCGACTCAGCCCGCGGCCGGCGGCTGCGCGTCCGTCAGCAGGTAGGTGATCAACGTGCCGCCACTGCCGTCCGACGCGAGGTGGAAGCCCGACGCCGCATACTGCCCTGCCAGCTCGATATGGGCGGTATGGGTCCCGTCGCTGACGGTCAGCATGCCACCGCTGCCGTCCGCGTTGCCGGTGAAGTCGAGCGTGGTATTCGGGCCGGCCAGCACATCCGCCAGGTCCAGATGGTCGTCATCCAGCCCGGACACCGTGCCGGTGAAGGATACGGACTGATCGAGCTTCAGCAGCCCGGTGGCATCTGCCGCGAATGTCGTGTCGGCTGACGACACGCCGCCGAATTCGATTGTCGAGAGGCCATTGAGCAGTGCCGTCCCGTCGCCGCTGACATTGCCGGTGACCGTCAGGCTGCTGTCGTGAGCCCACAACAGACCGAGGTTGGAGACGTCGCCGTGCACGATCAGGCCGCCCGCACCGCTCGCTTCCAGGATGCCGGCATTGATCACCGCATGGCTGCCGGTGTCGATGCTAAGCGCGTGGCTGCCGTTGGCGTTGATGGTGCCCTCGTTCACCAGCGTCAGTTGCCCGGCGCCCAATTGGCCGGCGCCGCTGATGGTGTTGTCGACGTTGGTGAGGGTGACATCGGCAGTGGCGCCGACGATCAGGTTGCCGCTGTCGTCCGACAGGATCACTTGCCCGCCGCCCTGCAAGGTGATGCCGTGCTGGATCGCCTGCAGCGTGGTGTCGCTGCCGGTAGACCCCAGGACGATGCTGCCGCTGTTGTCGATCAGACCGGCCAACGGCATCAGGGCGCCGTCGCTGATGACCAGGCTGCCGCTGTTGTGCACCACCGGTACTTCGTCGAACACGAAGTTGGCGGCGGTCAGCGCATCCGGCGCGATGCCCTTCAGAGTGATGGACTGGCCGTCCGCCAGTGCCAAGGTGGCGTTACCCGCGCCGTCGTCTGACAGGTGGGCCAGCACGTCGGCGAAGCTGGTAAAGCCGGCGTAACCCACCAGGTCGATCCGGTCCACAGCGACGTCGAAGCTGTACACCGTGTCATGGCCGATCGGCTGGGCAAACACCAGCAGGTCGCTGTCGGCGGAGGCAGTGAGATGGTCGTCACCGGACCAGGCAAAGATGGGCGCGCCCGCCGTGTAGGCTTCGACGTTGTCGAGCACCACGGCGCTGCCGGTGGTGCCGTCGGGATGGCTCCAGTTGTAGCTGACCGGCAGCACTATCGCACCGACGTAGTCGGACGGCGTCATGACCGTCAACGCACCCGGATCGCTGGTGCTGACCGTCCAGCTGCCATCGCCGTTGTTGGTGCCTTCGCTCAGGCTCCAGCCGACCGGCATGCCGCTGACCGTGTAGGTGATCGCCTCTGCCGTCTGCGGGGTCGGGTCCGTCAGCGCCAGATTGATCGGCGAACCCGCCGAGCCGGCGGGAGCAGCATGGGTGGAGACGGTGGTGTTGCCGGCCACGTCGTAGGAAGTCACCGTCAGGGAATGGCCGTTGAGTCCCGATTGGGTCAGCGTCCAGGTGCCGCCACTGCCTTGCGTCGGGGTGTAGTCGGTATTGGTCCCGTTGTCGTGGACGGTGACCTTCCAGATGCTGGTGCTGTCGGTGGTGGCGGTCAGCTTGCTCTGGCCGTTGCTGTAGCTCCACGCCAGAGTGGGGGCGGTGGTGTCTACCGTCACCGACAGTGCGCCGGAGGCCGCGCTCTGGTTGCCGGCGGTATCGGTCGCCTTGGCGGTCAGGCTGTGCGTGCCGCTCGACAGCACCGAGGTGGTGATGCTGTAGCTGCCGCCGGTGGCGATGCCGCTGCCGACGGCGGTGCTGCCGTCGAAGATGGTCACAGTGCTGCCGGCTTCCGCGGTGCCGGTGACGGTGACGGCGGCCACGTTGGTGATGTTGTCGCTGTTCGACTGGCCGCTGTCCGATGCGTTGGTCAAATCCGGTGCGGACGGTGCAGTCGGTGCGCTGGTGTCGATGGTCGCCGCATAGCTGGCGGACAGGCCGCTGGCATTGCCGGCTGCATCCGTGCTGGTCGCCGTGTACTGGTAGGTGGTGGCATTGCTGAGCGTGGAGCCGTCCGCCAGGCTCCATGCGCCACCGGCATCGGCGGTTGTGGTGCCGATCTGCACACCGCCGCGGAAGACGGTGATGGTGCTGTTCGCCTCGGCAGTGCCGCTGATGGTCAACGAGGTGTCATTGGTGATGTGGTCGCCCACCGTGCCACTGTCGTTGCTGAAGCCGGTGATCACTGGCGCGGCGGGGGCCGAGGTGTCGATCGAGATGGAATACGCCGACGATGCAGCACTGGTGTTGCCCACCGCGTCGGTGATCTTCACGGTCAGGCTGTGGCTGGTACCGTTGGTGAACGACAAGTCGATGTCCAGATAGCCGTTATTGATGTCGTTGCCGTGCAGCGTCACCGGGCTGCCCAGCGCCACGCCGTTGTCGAACAGTTGCACCGTGTCGCTGGGCACCGCATTGGTGCCGCTCAGGCTGACGCGAATGGTCGGCGTGGTGTCGTTGGTGCTACCGCCATTGGCGACCGTTCCGGTCACCGGGGCCACGTTGTCGGTGATCGACGTGATGCTCGGCGCTGCGGGCGGGGTGGTGTCAATCTTGATCGTGTAGCTGGCCGAGGCAAGGCTGGTGTTGCCCGCATCGGTCACGGTGGCATTGAAGGCATAAGTGCCATCCGCCAGCGTCGTCGTGGTGACGTCCTTGAAACCGGCTGCGATGTCGCCGCTGGTCAGGGTGACGGCACTGCCGATGGCGGTCGTCCCGTTGTAAAGCTGCACCGTGTCCCCCGCTACGGCACCGGTCCCGACCAGGCTGATATGGACGGTGGGCGTGGCGTCGTTGGTGCTGCCGTTGTTCGCGATGGTGCCGGTGTTCGGTGACACATCATCGGTGACGAAGGAAATGGTCGGCGCATTCGGCGCCTCGTTCACGTCGGTCACCGTAATGGCGACGGCCTTGGTGCCGATCGACGTGCCGTCGGACACCTTCACGATGATGTCGTAGACGTTGTTGCCGCCCGTGTCGGTAGGCGCCTCGAAATTAGGCGAGGTCTTGAAGGTGACCGCACCCGTGGCGCTATCGATGTTGAACTTGCCGTCGTCCGCGCCGCCCCCGAAGGAATAGGTCAGCGTGCTGCCGCTGTCCGCGTCGGTCGCTGTCGCGGTGTAGACCGTCGTGGAAGTAGACACATTCTCCGGCGTGCTGGCGGTGGCCTGAGAGGTGATCACCGGTGCGTCGTTGGTGCCGGTGATCATCCAGGAGACTGCTGCGGCCGTGGTAGCGGTGCCGTCGGAGACGCCGTAGTTCACCGTCACCGTGGTGGTCTGACCTTGTGCGAGGTACTGGTAGGCCGCGTTGGACGGATCGAGCGTGAAGCTGTGCGTACCGGCGTCGTAGGTGACGCCAGCCGGCAGGCTGCCTGGCACGTTGGTAACGGTAAGCGTGGTGCCGTCGTCGACGTCGGATGCATTGGCGAGCGCGTTGAGGGTGCGAGTCGCACCGTCTTCCGTCGCAGAGCCGCTCACCGTGCCGCTGACCACTGGTGCATCGTTGGTGCCGGTGACCGTCCAGGAAACCGCTGCCGCTGTGGTGGCGATGCCGTCGGTGACGCCGTAGTTCACCGTCACGGTGGTCGTTTGACCTTGTGCCAGATGCTGGTAGGCCGAGTTCGACGGGTCGAGCGTGAAACTGTGAGTACCCGCATCGTAGGTGACGCCAGCTGGCAGGCTACCTGGCACGTTGGTGACGGCCAGCGTGGTGCCGTCATCGACGTCGGAAGCGTTGGCCAGCGCATTCAAGGTACGGGTGGCGCCGTCTTCCGTTGCGGTGCCCGTGACCGTGCCGCTGACGACCGGTGCATCGTTGGTGCCGGTGACGGTCCAGGAGACTGCGGCAGCAGTAGTGGCAATGCCGTCGGTGACGCCGTAATTCACCGTCACAGTGGTGGTTTGGCCTTGGGCCAAATGCTGGTAAGCCGCGTTGGCGGGGTCCAGCGTGAAGCTGTGGGTTGCGGCGTCGTAGGTCACGCCGGCCGGCAGGCTGCCCGGTACGTTGGTGACGGCCAGTGTGGTGTTGTCATCAACATCGGATGCATTGGCCAGCGCATTCAAGGTGTTAGTAGCCGCGTCTTCCGTCGCGGAACCAGTAACCGTACTGCTAACCACCGGTGCATCGTTAGTGCCGGTAACCGTCCACGAGACTGCGGCGGTCGTGGTAGTGGTGCTGTCAGTGACGCCGTAGTTGACCGTCACGGTCGTGGTTTGACCCTGTGCCAGATGTTGGTAGGCCGAGTTGGCTGGATCCAGCGTGAAGCTGTGCGTGCTCGCATCGTAGGTGACGCCAGCCGGCAAGCTACCCGGCACGTTGGTGACAGCTAGCGTGGTGCCGTCATCGACATCGGAGGCGTTGGCGAGCGCATTCAGGGTGCTGGTGGCAGCATCTTCGGTGGCGGAACCACTCACCGTGCTACTGACTACCGGTGCATCGTTGGCACCGGTGACCGTCCAGGAAACCATTGCCGTCGTCGTGGCGATACCGTCGGTGACGCCATAGCTGACTGTTACGGTCGTGGTCTGTCCTTGCGCCAGATGCTGGTAAGCAGAATCGGTCGGATCGAGCGTGAAGCTGTTGAGGCCCGCATCATAGGTCACTCCGGCCGGCAGGCTGCTCGGCACGTTTGTGACGGCCAGCGTCGTGCTGTCATCGATATCGGACGCATTGGCGAGCGCGTTCAATGTGCTGGTGGCGGCGTCTTCCGTCGCTGTGCCCGTGACTGTGCCACTGACGACCGGCGCATCATTGGTGCCGGTAACGGTCCACGACACTGCTGCAGCGCTGGTGGCGATGCCATCGGTAACGCCGTAGTTCACCGTGACGGTGGTCGTTTGGCCTTGGGCCAGATGTTGATAGGCCGAGTCAGATGGATCGAGCGTGAAGCTATGCGTGCCTGCATCGTAGGTGACGCCAGCCGGCAAGCTGCCAGGGACGTTAGTGACCGCCAGCGTGGTGCCATCGTCAGCATCGGTCGCACTGGCCAGTGCATTCAAAGCGCTGGTCGAGCCGTCTTCGGTGGCTGAGCCAGTGACTGTGCTGCTGACCACCGGAGCGTCATTGGTACCAGTGACGGTCCAGGAGACTGCGGCCGCCGTCGTGGCGATACCGTCGGTAACGCCGTAGTTCACTGTGACGGTGGCTGTCTGGCCTTGCGCCAAGTGTTGGTATGCGGCGTTGGCCGGGTCGAGGGTGAAGCTGTGGGTGCCGGCGTCGTAGCTCACACCGGCCGGCAAACTGCCCGGCACGTTGGTGACGGCGAGCGTGGTGGCGTCGTCAGCATCAGTCGAATTGGCGAGCGCATTCAGAGTGCTGGTGGCGGCATCTTCGGTGGCATAACCGCTTACCGTGCCACTGACCACCGGTGCATCGTTGGTACCTGTCACGGTCCAGGAGACCGCGGCGGCAGTAGTCGCGATGCCGTCGGTGACGCCGTAGTTCACCGTGACGGTGGCCGTCTGGCCTTGCGCCAAGTGTTGGTAAGCGGAATTGGCCGGGTCCAGTGTGAAGCTATGCGTGACGGCATCGTAGGTGACGCCAACCGGTAGGCTGCCGGGCACGTTGGTGACGGCGAGCGTGGTGGCGTCGTCAGCATCGGTCGCATTGGCGAGCGCATTCAAAGTGCTGGGGGCGGCGTCTTCGGTGGCGGAACCGCTTACCGTGCCACTGACGACTGGCGCATCGTTGGTGCCCGCGACCGTCCAGGAGACCGCTGCTGCGGTGGTGGCGATACCGTCCGTGACGCCGTAGTTCACCGTCACGGTCGTCGTCTGTCCTTGTGCCAGATGTTGGAAGGCTGCATTCGACGGATCAAGCGTGAAGCTGTGCGTACCGGCGTCGTAGCTGACGCCAGCCGGCAAGCTACCCGGTACGTT
>CBIHQA010000120.1:0-9006 GCA_966211475.1 uncultured Neisseriales bacterium | reverse complement strand
CCTGCGCTACTCGGCGCTTGCAAAGGGGTTCAGCCACTGCTGTGCGCTTCGCGCCCTGCTCCCAATGACAGGGAACCGTTGGCTCGCGTAGGTTGGTATTGAGCGAAGCGAAGCCCAACAGAGCACCTTCCTCGTTGCTACGTTGGGGTTCGACCCAGAGCCTGACG
This sequence comes from uncultured Neisseriales bacterium, assembly GCA_966211475.1. Classification (GTDB taxonomy): domain Bacteria; phylum Pseudomonadota; class Gammaproteobacteria; order Burkholderiales; family Leeiaceae; genus Leeia. Next base: position 8,839 of record CBIHQA010000120.1, on the reverse strand, counting down.
GCCCCTCACCCCTGCATCCGCTCCAGATGCTCAACGATATGCGGATACACATCCCGCGCCGCATCGCGGCCAAAGATGCAGTCGATATGCCCGTACCCGGGGATCACCGTCAGGCTGTAACGGTCCTCGCCGAACAGCTCCGCCAGCAGTGCCCGCGTCCGCTCCGTGCTTTCCGGCAGGAAGCAGGCGTTTTCCGCGCCGTGGATGAAGCGGATCGGCATGTCGAAGCGGGCTAGCCGCTGTCGCAAGGTCGCCTGATCCCCCTCTGGTAAATAGACATCCGCCCCGTCCGCTGCGACAGCCTTGCCAGCCCGCACCGTCCTCGCCAGATGCTCGAACGCCTGGATGTTGGACTCACCAAACAGCTCGCCCAGCGCGTCGTGCGTCGCCTGGTTAAGCTGGGCATGTTCATACAGCAACGCGTACATGAAGCTGATGCGATGGCAGGCCGCGCTGTCGCAATGCTCGTCGCCCGGAATGGCCAGGTTCTTCGATAGGGCCAGGTCGTACAGGCGATCCAGCGGGTCGGGCGAGGCCGCCACATGGGCCGTCAGCGATTCGATCCCCAGCGCGTCGAGGACGTCCGGCAGATGCAGGCCGGCCTTCAGGCGGGTCGCCAGGGGGGTGACCATGTGCCCCGCCACCTGAGAGAACACGGCCGAACGCACGCCTTCCAGGCCGGCAGCCAAGGCCATGAACAAGGTACTGGCACCGAAGCAGTGCGCCACCACGTCGATCTGCGCCTTGCCGGTAGCGGTGCGTACGGCGTTCACCGCAGCCGGGTAGTCGTAGCGTGCGATAGCGTCGCCGGTGAACAGCGTGCGGCAGGCCGGCAGCAGGATGGAGGCGCGGTAGTCCAGCAGCCACACGTCGTAGCCCTGCTGATACAGGAACTCCAGCAGGTTGGTATCGATGGTGTCGAGGCTGAAGATGGTGCTGGCCACGCCCAGGCCATGCGACAGCAGCACCGGCCCCTTGTCGCCGCCACGATAGCGGGTCAACCGCAGCGCGACCCCATCCGCCGTGGTGAAGGGATAGACTTCCGGTGTGCCGACGCGCAGCGGCCGCTTCGGCACGGGCCGCGCCACCGGGGCGGTCGCTCCCAGCGGATAGTGGGTGAACACGCCGCCGTACTGGTCCAGCAGGGTGCCGGCGAAGAACCGGCCGAAACGGGTCACTGCCGCCAGCCGCTCCGTCAGGTGACGCGCACCGGGGACAGCCAGCGTGCCCATCTGCCGGATGAAGTCGGCCGGCTCGATGTGCAGAATACCCACCCCGAGCACTGGCGCAGCCTCGTCGTCGCCGTCGTGCAGGGCGACGTAGAGCGTGGTGGTGTCGGCCCAGGTGTCCATGTCAGGGTCGTCATGGATCACCTTGTCACCGCGGAACCAGAAGGTGCGGCCGTCCTCGCGGGTCAGCTTCATGCGGTAGCGCATGTTGCGGGTTTCCACCGTACCCTGGTCGTCGACGAACAGCGCGAAGTGTCCGTCACTGACCGTCAGCGGCTCGGGCGACAAGGCGGGCGCGTGCACCGTGCCGGACAGGCCGGCCGGGTGTCCGGGGTTATCCAGCAGCGTGTCCAGGTCGTCGGTTTCCACGGTCAACGTGAAGCTGAGCGGGCTACCGTGTGACTGTCCCGCCGCCCAACCCTGCGCGAAGCCGGCCGGGTCCGCCTGCGTCACCTGGGTGGAAAAGTAACCGCGCATGGTTTCGGTGAACCTTAGCCCCACCTTCTCCGGCGCGCCGGATGGCGTGCCGCCAGCGGGCGGCGGCGTGTGGGCTTGCAGGTCGGTCTGCCAATTGCGCAGGGCGGCGGCCCGCTCGACGATGCGTTCGGCCATCGCGGTGATGGTCAGCAACGGGTTCACGCCCAGCGAGCGCGGCATGATCGCGCCGTCCACCACGTACAGGCTGTCGTAGACCGCCGTGTCGCCGCCCCGGAACACCTGTCCATCTGCATTCACCACCCCTGCCCCGCCGTGTGCACCGATCCCGCAACCACCCAGCGGGTGCACAGTGATCAGATTGCGGCCGGGCCGGCCGCCCGCCAGTGCCCGCTCCAGCCAGGCGACCAGTTGGCCTCGACCGAACAGGCGGCTCCAGAGCGGATTGGTGACCAGCACCCCGGACATCGAGAAGGTGGCCTTGCGCAGCGCCTCGTTGATCCGCTCGAACACCGGCCTGTCCGCCACGCCCGGCCAAACGGTGCGCAGACGGTCATCCCGCAGCTCCAGCCGGCCATCGCTGCCGTCGTGGCTCATCACCAGGTAGGTCTGGGTGTTCCGCACGGCGCCATGGTAGGGGCTGAGTGAGCGACCGCGCCACCAGCGGGTCAGCTTGCCCAGCCAACCGTCCGCCCGGGTCTCGCCGAAGCTGGCGGCCGAGACTGCGAAGCCACCGGGCAGAGCCAACGCCAGCGCGCTAGGCAGGCTGCCTTCCTCGATCACGTAGCCGTCGTTCACATCGGGCACGCCGCGCCGGTCGATCAAGCCAGTGATGCAAGGCCCGACCGGGTCGGCAGGATCCGCCTGCGGGCCGCGCCGGCCGATGCCGTTGACCGGTTGGTCCAGGTTGTAGCCGAAGGCCAGCACGTCGCCGTTACCGGTAAAGCCCGTGCCCACCTGGTCGGACAGCGGCAGCCCATGCGCCTTGGAGCGCAGCAGGATCTCGGTCGAGCCGAGACTACCGGCACCAATCACCACCACGTCGGCCCGCACGCATTGGTCGGGGGCGTGGAACGCCTCCTGGCCGCTGTCCGGCATCTGGTAGTAGACGTGCCAGCAACCAGCCGCCTCGTCCCGCGCGATACGGCGTACCTGCACTTCGCAGAAGATTTCCGCGCCAAAGGCGGCGGCATCCGGCAGATAATTCATCGCCAGCGTGTTCTTGGCACCGGAGTTGCAGCCGGACACGCAGTCGCCGCAGCCATCACAGGGCACCTGCGGCACACCGACATGGTTGGGGCCGTCGAACTCGAAATTCACATTAATGGGCGGCCGGATGCACGCGCCATCCACCGCCGATGCCATGGCCGCCAGCACCGATAGCTTCCTGGGGGTGGGCAGCGATTCGGGATAGCTGCGCGGCCGCAGCATCTGCCGGGCGCGTTCGTAATAAGGCTCCCAGCCGGCCGGATCGCGCAGCGGCGCAGGCCAGACCGGGTCGGCGAACAGGCGCGGATCGGCTTCCAGCGCGACATTGGCGTTAACCAGCGAGGTACCGCCCAAGCCACAACCAACGAACACGTATTCGTCCTCGTTCACCCGCAGGTCGTACAGCGCAGTGAGCTTGCCGTGCCGGCCCCTCGGCGCATCGATCTGGAACTCCTGTTCGGCCGCGATCGGGTCTCCGGGGAAATCGCCCGGTAGCCATTCCCGGCCGCGTTCGAACACGGCCACCGTGGGCCGCGTGCCGTCCGCCCGGCGGCTGCGGGCGAACCGGCTGGCCGCCACGGCGGCGCCGTAGCCGGAACCGATGACCAGCACATCGTAGTGCGGCTGGATCAGCTCGCGGGATCGGGAAAGGCGGCGATGCTGACTCATGGCAAGGTCTCCGGTGCCGTCAGGCGGCGAGCAGGCCGTAGCGCGGCAGCACATCCAGCAATACGTGCTGGCGATGCACCTGCAAGGCGTCGTGGAAGCGCTTCCAGTTGCTGCCGAGGAAGCCGGGACGGAAGGGATAGCAAGGCGCGTCCAGCTCGCTGGTTTCGCCGAGTGCGGCATGTTTCCACGACCCCGGCCCCTTGGCGATATAGCCGGGCCGCTCGTGGATGGGCGAACCGGTAGCGTCGGAAAAGCGCCCGCTGGCGATTTCGTCCAGCCAGCGATGGTGCCGGGTGTCGCCACACTCGTCGGTGAAGGTCGTAAGCAGCTCGCCGATGCGGTCCAGCGCGGCTTCCGGCACAACGTGGTTACCGGTGCCGTCGACATCACCGGTCAGGTAGCGGCGGCAGGCCAGGTACAGATGCCGGGCAGCCGACAGGAAGTCCTGCGGATTATCGCGGACGACGTACTCGTTGAAATAGGGGTTGGTATAGGCCCAGCGAAGATAGGGAAGGTCCGGATAACTGAGCACGGCGCCATGACCGATGGGCAGCGCATCGCCGACCAGTTCGCCGGTCGCGGCTTTGACCTGGTCGCAGAAGAAGTCCACCAGCTTGGCGATCAGCGGATGATTGATGTTGCCGTCTTCATCCTGCATCTCCCTCGCCCGATTGGCCTCGTGGGCCAGCCCGCAGAATCCCTGGTGTGCCCAGGTATCGGCATAGACGTGCAGTGTGATGCCGAGGCGGTGCAGGCTGTGCGGCGCATTCCGGTCAATCAAGGCGCCTCGCAGCATGTCACGCGCTGGCGGGCTGTCCGGCCGGGTCTGCATCCGGCGGATGAAGCTGCGCTCGTCCATGTCCACCGGGTTCGCGTCGGCCGGTTTCCCGTTGTTGCCGGGCAGAAAGTGGAAGGGAATCCAGGCGACATGGGCCGCCAGTTCCTCGAAATTGCGGTAATCCAGCATGCGGTGCGCGGAAGCAATCCGCGAATACAGCATGCGGTTGTCGAAGTTCAGGATGCCCTGCTGCGTGGCGTCATCCACATACTGGGCTGCCCAGGCCACCACACTGGCATCCGCCGGAGAAAAACCGGCCAGTCTGGCCACCAGATAGGTGACGCCGTGATGGAAGTCGATCTGCATCGCACACCTCCCCGACCCCGCAAATCGCGACCAAGCGTCCGCAATGACATAGGGTCATGACGATGTGGTTATCGTGGAAGAGGGAAAAGCGAAAATCAAGCGCCGGTCGGCGGCCGGAAAGACAAAGGCATAGCGACCCGACCGGCGGCGGTTAGCTTGCCGGTCGGCGACCCATCGGGTCAGTCGCGGGAAGGAAACACGGGTGACTGCGAGGCCTAGTTGCGATCCGCAGTTGGTCGCAGCGAGCGATCGTGCTTCAGCGCCTGGATGGATTGCTCGATCTTCAGCACCGGCAAGCCATCTGGGCAGAAGAAGTCGTCGTACAGCACGTTGTGCTGGCGGTTGACGTTCCACTTGCGGATCTCACGCCATTGCTTGTCGCGCGGCTCACGCCAGGCATGGGTCTTGGCATCGCCGAAGGCGTAGGTCTTCACTTCCTTGCTGGCGCAGCGGATACCTTCGCGGGTGATATTGATCGCGCCGGCATCGCTTTCCACCTTCATGGTGTAGCGGATCACGCCATCGGTGCCTGCATCCAAGTGGGCCACGTCGATGTAGAACTTGTTGCTGGTGGCCGAGGTGACGGTGAACTTAGCCCAGTCCTGGTCAGACGGGAAAGCTGGCAATGTGGCCTGGACTTCCTCCCAGGGTTTGTCCTCATCGTCCTCGAAGTTGTTCGGCGGTTCCTGATTGGGATTCTTCGCGTATGCCGAAGCGGCGAACAGCGAAAACAGGACAGACAGCAACATCAAACGACGCATCGGCTTCTCCAAGGCAACAGGCGCGATCCTAGCATGCGGCAGCGCAGGATCGAAGGCAGACTACGCCGCCGCGACTTCCGCACCAGCCGCTTCCACCTGCTCCACCGCACGCAACAGCAGAGCCGGGTCGTTCGGCTTGAGCAGCGCCGGATCAGATAGCGTACGGCGCCAGTGGCGCGCGCCCGGCCGGTGCTGGTATAGGCCCAGCAGATGGCGGGTGATGTGCTTGAGCGGCACGCCGGACGTCACTTCGCGCTCGACGAAGGGCAACATCGCTTCGATCACCTGGCGGCGGCTGCGTACCGGGCTGTCATCGCCGTAGCAGCGGGCATCGGCTTCGATCAGGTGATAGGGGTTGTGGTAGGCCTCGCGACCGATCATCACGCCATCGACGTGATCGAGGTGCGTGAGTGCCTCATCCAGATTGGTGATCCCGCCGTTGATCAGGATTTCCAGTTCCGGAAAGTCCCGCTTCAACTGGTAGACATAGGGGTATTTCAGCGGCGGAATTTCGCGGTTTTCCTTGGGCGACAGGCCCTTCAGAATGGCATTGCGGGCATGCACCACGAACACCCGCGTGTCGCTTTGCCGCGCCACGGTTTCCACGAAATTGCGCAGGTAGTCGTAGTCCTCGACCTGGTCGATGCCGATGCGGTGCTTCACCGTCACCGGAATGGAGACCTTGTCCTGCATCGCCTTCAGGCAGTCGGCCACCAGTTGCGGCTCGGCCATCAGGCAGGCACCGAAGGCACCGGACTGCACCCGCTCGCTGGGGCAACCAACATTGAGGTTGATCTCGTCGTAGCCCCATTGCTCCGCCCAGACCGCGCAGCGGGCCAGGTCGGCTGCCTCGCTGCCCCCCAGCTGCAGGGCCACCGGGGTTTCCGTCTCGTCGAAGCGCAGAAAGCGCTGGCGGTCGCCATGGACGAGCGCGCCGGTGGTCACCATTTCGGTGTACAGCCAGGCGTGCCGGGTGATCAGGCGCAGGAAGTAACGGCAGAACCGGTCCGTCCAGTCGAGCATGGGCGCGACGGCGATCCGGCGGGGAGGCAAGGCGGACATCGGTTGAATCGGGTCGAAGACAAAGCACGTCATTTTGCCATAAGCGGGCGCTCGCCGCTCATAAAATGGTACACGAATCAGTGACTTATCCGTTCAGGAGCGGTCCATGCGAAAATAGCCGCCTACCCGGCGGCCGCTTGAACGGCCAGCCTGCCGCACCCAAGGACCACCCATGAGCATTGACCGCGAAATCGACCTCAAGGGGCTGAACTGCCCGCTTCCCATCCTGCGCGCCAAGAAGGCGCTGGCCGACATGCAGGCCGGCCAGATCCTGAAGGTGCACGCCACCGACCCCGGCACGCCGACCGACTTTGCGCAGTTCTGCCGCCAGACCGGCCATGAACTGATGGAAAGCACCCAGCAGGACGGAGTGTTCCAGTTCCTCATCCGGCACCGCTGAATCCCGCGTCGACACAGGCTCCGGCCAGATGTCGCCAGCCTCTGCATCCCGTTAACCGACCGGCCGTCCAGTGGTCTATTGTTAACGACGAGGGTAGCGCATGCAGGGCTGCGCGGCGCCGATCCGCCGCAACGCCACGACCGGATCGGAACGTCCGCCGCCGTTGCACGTCCACGCTATCCGTGCCCCAAAAAACGGATGACGCATGGACGCTGCGTTATATCGCGATCGCCTGATCCCACTGGCCGTGCTGTTGGCCGGCCTGACTGTCAGCGTCTACCTCTACAAATTCTTTGATGGCGTGCGCGAAGCCCGGGTGCAATCCGCCCTGATGGCCGCGCACGAAGACGTCTCGGCCGCGCTGAAAACCACCGTCGAACACCTCGACTACATGGCCGAGGCCACCGGTTGGGCCTACTACGCCACCCCCGCCTTCAACGCCCGGCAGTTCCACGACCTGGTCAGCGCACCGATGAGCCGCGAGCCCGCGCTGAAGGCAATGAGCTGGCAACCGGCGCTACTGCCGGCCACCCGTCCGCTGTTCGAGGCTCGTAGCGGGCTGGTGGTCGACGTCGACAAGCGGGACATTGCCCATGCTTCGCCCGAGCGCGACCAATACGCCCCGGTGGCTTATGTGGAGCCGATCCGCTATCTGCGCCGGGGGCAGGACTTGCGGCAGTTTCCCGAAGTGGCGGAAGCCATGGATCTGTCGGCCGACATCGGCCGCCCCTTCGCCACCGCCGCTTTCCGGCCGACGCCCGCGGCCGGGATGACCGTGGCCCTGGCACAGGCCATCTACCGGGACCGCGACATCACGCCGGTGTCCCAACGTGCCCAGCAGGTCCGCGGCTACCTGGTGGCCTGGCTGCCGGTCGAAGCGCTGCTGCATTCGGCCGCCGCCCGGGCAGACACCCAGCGGCTCGACTTCAGCGTGTACGACGTCAGCGCCCCGACCGGCGCGCCGCCGCAGGTGCTGTATCACTACCGTGGCGAGGGCAGCGACTGGCCGAGCGACCGCCCGCTGCCCGTCGACGCCGACCAGCACAGCCTGACCCTGCCGGTGGCTGGGCGCCTGTGGCAACTGGTCACTCACCCGCGCCCCACCTTCATGTCCCAGCAACGCGACCACGCACCGGAACTGATCCTGGCCGGCGGGCTGGCGACCACCCTGGCAGTCGCCGCGATGTTGTCGAACGCGCTGCGCAACCGCCGACTCATCCTCGTCGCGCATCAGCTCCTGCGACGCATCACCGACACCCTACCGCTGGTCGTCTTGCAGCTGGAAATGCTGCGCGGTCAACGGATATTCCGCTTCGTCAGCCGCGGCACCGCGGGGCTGGTCGGCCAGCGCGAGGACGAACTGATCTTCGACCCGCCCCGCCTGTTCCAGCATGTGCTGCCGGACGACCAGGAGCGGGTGTACGCCTCGCTGGAGCAAGCCAGCAACGAAGGGCGGCGCTGGGAGGACACCTTCCGGCTGTCCTTCAATGGCGAGGTCCGCTGGCTGCATGTTCGTGCCGACCTCGACCCGGCTGCCGCTCCGCGCCGGCTCTACAACGGCTACCTGGAAGACATCACCGAGCACCTGTCGGCCGAAGAGCGCGTAATGGCGCTGCTGCTGCAACAGGAGGCAATCCTCGACAACGTGCAGATCGGCATCCTGTTCGAATCCGCCGGCCGCATCTTGCGATGTAACCCGAAGAGCGCGGAGGTATTCGGCCTGAGCGGCGTTGCCCAGCTCACGGGCCAGTCCCTGCGCCGCTTCGCAGGCGGAGAAGCGGCCGCACTACAACTGGCGCAGGCAGCGCAATCCGCCACCACCGAGGCGAGCGGCGTACTGGACGCCGAATGGCCGCTGTTCCGCACCGATGGAGCCCCGTTCTGGGCACACCTGGTCTGCAAGGCAGTCGCGCTGCCGCATGCCCCCGAT
>CBIHQA010000119.1:0-9022 GCA_966211475.1 uncultured Neisseriales bacterium | reverse complement strand
TGTCCGTCCCGCTGCAGGCGTTCCGCCAGCTGCTCCAGCTGGGCCGGATCTGCACTGTCTACGACCACGGGGATGGCTCGCGGCCCCAGTTCGCTAGCGGCCTGATCCAGCCGTGCTGCATTGCGCCCGGTTACATAGACTCGCTCCGCACCGTGTGCCAGGAAGGCGTGTGCGCTGGCGAGCCCGATCCCGGACGAGCCACCCGTGACAAGAACCACTTTTCCTTTGAATTCATCGGATTGCATTGGGTCAACTCTCTGCGAATGAAAGATGACCCAGTATGTCTTGCTTGTTTTGGTGAAACAATGCCAATAACATTGAATTCGTTAGTGAACGAAATTCATCAATATGGATGTGAGCCTGCACGATCTGCAAATCCTGCATCACGTATTCGCACAGCGCAGTTTCCGCAAAGCTGCGCAAGCACTGCAGCTGACGCCTTCATCGATCAGTCACGCGGTCAGCCGGCTGGAACAGCAGCTCGAAATACGGCTGCTGAACCGTACGACGCGTAGCGTGCACCCGACCCCGGCCGGAGAGGCATTGTTGCAGCGTCTTTCCCCCGCGTTTGCCGAAATCCGCGCCGCGCTGGACCAGTTGAACAGCGAGCGAAACAAGCCAGTCGGTCGCTTGCGCCTGAACATGCCGCGAATGGCTGCCCGGCTGGTGTTCATGCCGCGCTTGGCCGAATGGCATGCGAGCTATCCCGATATCCAGCTGGAGATCGTGACCAACGATGCCCTGGTGGATATCGTGCGGGAAGGGTTCGACGCCGGCGTACGCTTTGGTGAGCGCCTGCAGCAAGACATGGTGGCGATCCGGATCGGGCCGCCCATCGGCTTCGCGGTCTGTGCGTCGCCGGATTACCTGGCGCGATATGGTCAGCCTGAAGAGCCGGCCGAATTGTTGCAGCACCGCTGCATGCAATTACGCTTTCCCGGTGGCGCGCAGTATCGGTGGGAATTCGAGCGGGACAACGCGAAACTGCAACTGGCAACACAGGGCCCGCTCGTATCGGATGACCTGGACGTGCTGTTACAGGGGGCCTTGGACGGGGTCGGCATCTGTTACCACTATCAGGACAGCGTGGCGCCTTACGTTGCGCGTGGAGCGCTGGTTTACCTGCTGCAGGATTGGTGGCCGCCTGCAGAGCATTTTTATCTCTACTATCCGGGGCAGCGCAATGTGCCAGCGCCTTTGCAAGCGCTGGCGGCGTTCTTACGCAGCCGTACGTAGCGCGGAGGACGAAACGGAGGGCAGCGCCCCGCGTCGTTCTGGCGGCGCTGCGCTTTTCCGCCTACGGATATTGCTGACGCTGTTTTCGTGATCCCCTTTACTCCTTAAACAACAACGCCCCATCCTCCGCGAAATCGAACATCGCCCCCCACACCACTTCCCAGTAGTTGCCATCCGGATCGGCGAAGTAGCCACCAAATCCACCCCAAAACGTATCCTGCGGCCGTTTGGCGATGCGGGCGCCAGCGGCCTGCACGCGTTCGAACACGGCCAGCACTTCTTCCTTGCTGCGGGCGTTGTACGCGAGCGTTACGCCGTTGAAGGGTGCGCGGCTGGCGGGCACGTCGGGGCCGATGTCTTCGGCGAGCTTGTCCAGCGGGTAGAGCGACACCCAGGTGCCGGGCAGGGGGATGAACACCACGCCGTCGTAGCTGCGGTTGGGCGGGGTGGCGAAGATGGCTTCGTAGAAGTCGGCGGACCGCTGGAGGTCCGAGACGCCGAGGGTGACGACGGTCATGCGCGGGATTTTCATGGTGGTCTTCCGGGTCGGTTGAGGCGATGCCGCGCCTTGGGCGGGGCAGACGGGACCAGCATATCGCCAGCGGGGTGGGTGGGGCTTGAAGGATTCGGCCAGCGGCGGGCAAACCGTGTTCCCGTCAGCCGCCGAATTCCTGCCGCAATTCGCTCGGCGCCACGCCGGCCAGCGACCGGCACTCGCGGCTGAAGTGGGCCTGGTCGGCGTAGCCGCAGTCGTAGGCGATGGTGGTCAGCGGCGTGTAGGGTTCGGCCCGCATGCGGTCCACCGCCCGGCGAAAGCGGGCGATGCGGCTCAGGTCGCGCGGGCTCAGGCCGACGCTGCGGGTGATCTCGCGGCGCAGGCTGCGTTCGGCGATGCCGACTTGCCGGGCGATGCCGGGCAGCGTGTCGTGGCTGTCGGTGGCAGTGATCAGGTCGGTCGCTTGCAAGGCTCGGGGCCAGGTTCGGGGCTGGGCATCGGGGGCGGAGGTGTCGAGCAGCAGCCGTTCCAGCGCGGGGAGCAAGGGCAGGTCCGGCGCCGTGCTCAGGCGGTCTGTCCATTCTCGGGCTTGGGCGCCGAAGACCTCGGCGGCGTCCAGCGCGCCACAGCTGGCCAGCGTGGCACCGTCCAGTACGGGCCAGAGCGCGCCGATCCGGCCGGGGCGCAGCCGCAGCCCGGCGTACTGCACGCCGGGCTCGAAGTCGACCAGGTAGGCGCTGAGCGCCGGGCCGACGAAGAACAGCGACACCTCACCATCCGCTCCACGCCGGGCGATCAGGTCGCAGCAGGCATCCGGCAGCACGCGGAATTGCCGCGCCGCGTCACCGGCGCGCTCCTGCCAGGCCGATTCCACGAAGGGGGCGAACCGGCGGGCCAGCAGCGGGGGAGGGGAGAGGTCGCTCATCGTGGTTGGACCGCTATTTCGAGAGCGCGTTTTCCAGCGCCTCGCAGACGGTGCGCAGCACCTTGATGCGGGCGAAGTTCTTGTTGTTGGCCTCGACCAGCGTCCACGGGGAGGTATCGGTGCTGGTCCGTTCGATCATGTCGCTGACGGCCAGCCGGTAGGCGTCCCACTTTTCGCGGTTGCGCCAGTCTTCCGGCGTGATCTTGAAGCGCTTGTAACCGGTCGCCTCGCGTTCCTGGAAGCGGCGCAACTGCTCGTCCTGGTCGATGGCCAGCCAGAATTTGACCAGTACCACGCCGTGCTTGGTCAGTTGCGATTCGAAGTCGTTGATCTCGCCGTAGGCGCGCATCCAGTCGGCCTCGCTGCAGAAGCCTTCTACCCGCTCCACCAGCACACGGCCGTACCAGGAGCGGTCGAACACCGCGAAGCGGCCATGCGGCGGCAGATGGCGCCAGAAGCGCCACAGATAGGGCTGGGCGCGTTCTTCCTCGGTCGGCGCGGCGACCGGGATCACCCGGTACTGCCGGGCGTCCAGCGCGGCCGTCAGTCGGCGGATGCTGCCGCCCTTGCCGGCGGCGTCGTTGCCTTCGAACACCGCGACCACCGAATGCCGCTTGAACTTCGGATGCCGCGTCAGCAGGTTGAGCTTGCCCTGCCAGTGTTCCAGCGCCTTGCGGTAGTCATCGTCGTCCAGCGGCTGGTCCAGCTTCAGGCTATCCAGGATCAGCCGGTTATCGAGTGGTGGCAGCAGCGGGGCGGAGTCGATGCGCTTGTGGTGGAAGTCGCCCTGTTCCAGCCGCTTGCGGATGCAGGTGGCCAGATGCTGGCCGACGGTGAGGCTGCGATAGGCTTCGTCGCGGCCTTCCACCACGATCCACGGTGCTTCGCCGGTGCTGGTCTTGCGCAGCACCCGTTCCGACACGGTGCGGAAGCGGTCGTAACGCTTGAAGTTGTCCCAATCGGTCGGGGTGACGCGCCAGCGGGTGGCCGGGTCATCCTCCAGGGCCTTCAGGCGCTGCTTTTGCGCATCCTTGGACAGGTGGAACCAGAACTTGAGGATCAACGCGCCTTCGTGCACCAGCATCTTCTCGAAGCGGACGATCTCGTCCAGCTGGTGCGCCAGCGCGTCGCGGTCGATGCGCTTGGCGACGCGGTCCTGAATCGGGTCGGTATACCAGGAGCCGAACAGGATGCCGATGCGCCCTTTGGGCGGCAGGGCTCGCCAGTAGCGCCACATCGGCGGCCGGTCGGCTTCCTCTTCCGTGGGTTCGCCGAAGGCATGGGTGCCGATCAGCCGCGGGTCCATCCAGGCATTGAGCTGGTTGACCATCTCGCCCTTGCCGGCGCCATCTACCCCGTTGATCAGGATCAGCACCGGGAAGTCGCCGCGCTCCTTCAGCTCGTACTGAAGGTCGAGCAGGGTTTCGCGCAGGGCTGGTTCTTCCTTCTTGTACCGGGCCTTGGGGATGTGGTGGCCGAGTTCCGCCGCTTCGAACATGCGTGTGTCCTCCTGCCTTTCAGGCTAGCAAGCGGCACGGAGCCCCGTCAAAGCGAGTCGGCAGCGGGCGTGGCGGGGGGTCGAAGGGGATGGAACCAAGGTGCATCGGGCAGATCACACCGTACCGCTTGCATCCCGCCTGCGGAAGACGCTGGACATGCGTCTGGAACGAGGGTCTTGTGCACTGCAATGGTGCGCGAACAAAGCGCTGGGGGGTAGGGAAATCCCGTAGGAAAACTACAGGTGCGCCCGGTGAACGGGCAAAAAAAAACGGCTCGATTGGGTAATCGAGCCGCAAACTCCAAAGGAGAAAAGAGGAGACACTGTCAAGAATCAGCAGAACCGCTTCCTGACGATTTGAATTCTGCTACAGGACTTCATGGAGTGCAAGTACTTTTTTGTGCAATGCAAAAATTTGGATGAACGGTCGTTCCCCAATGTCGGCCGGATGCCCTCCGACCAGCATCGGCGGGAGGAGGGGACTTGGTATAATCGCCGTCTTCGCTTTCCGGTTCTGAAGGACCCACTATGTATCTGCCCGACCCCCGTGCCTATCCGCGCGTCGACCCCCAGCAGCCCGTCGTCCGCGCCCTGATGCGTGCCCTGACCGACCGGGGCGGGGAGGCAGAAGCCGATCTGCAGCAGGTGCTGCTGGATGCGCTGCAACGGGGTGACGACGCGCTGCTCGACGACGCCTTCGCACGGATGCCCTCGCAGGATGCGCTGCTGGCGCTGCGCGACGCCCTGGCAAGCTGCATCGAAACCCCCATCGACGCCAACGGCCGCTTCGTCGAGCTGTTCGTACTGCCGCTGATCCTGGTCACCGGCGCCCGCAAACCCGCCACCCTGCCGGCCGAAGTACCGGATCTGCTGGCCCTGCGCGCCTTGCTGGTCGAACATGGCTTGGTCGACCCCAGCAACCAGGTGTGGCTGTCGGCCCAACTGACTGACTTGGCCGGGCTGGCGAGCGTGCCGCTGAGCCGCTGGTTCGACGCAGCCGGTACGCTGGCTGCTGCATCGTCCGGCCTGCAAGACGGCTTGCCGTTCGACCTGCCGGCTGCGCCGATCGAGGCGAAAAGCGGCGAAAGCGTGCACTTGCGTTTCCTGGTTGGCGTGGCGATCCGGGAAGGCGAGCGCCGCCGCGTCAAGCTGGGCGGCGATGTGGGCAAGTGGGGCCTGCCGCTCACTAAACTGATCCAGCAGCAATGGCAACAACAAGACCTGACCCTGTTCGCCATGCCGCGCCCGCTGGCCGGCATCCTCAGCGGCCGCCAACCGGCCCGCTTCACCTGCCTGGAAGTGGCCTACCAGCTGTTCCTGAGCGGCATCATCCGCAAGGTGCGCGAAGCCGTCGGCGACCCGGTGGCGGCGCTCGCCAGCCACGAAGGCAACGAAATCCGCGTCACCGTGCATTCCCGCATCCAGACCGACCTGCGCGAAAGCTTCGTCTGGCGTCTAGCCCCGGATGATGTGGTCGCCAGCGTGCAACGGATGATGGAAGAGCTGTTGGCCGAGTGCCAGGTCGGCGAAGTCCACCGGGTGGAAACGGTGCAGCCGGATCGCCGGCCGGATGGCTTGCCGCTGTTCCTGGGGTTGGAAGACGAGCCGGTGCCGTTGCAGTAAGGTTCGACGCCGTTGGTTTGGTAGGTTGGGGTGAGCCGAAGGCGAACCCCAACGGAGCGGCGTGGAAACATTGCCCTGTTGGGCTTCGCTTTGCTCAGCGCCAACCTACGCGGCGGCTGTGCGCCTCGAGAGGCGAGAACGGCGGGCTCTCGTAGGTTGGGCTGCGAAGCCCAACAAAGCGCCCGTTCCACGTCGTCACGTTGGGGTTCGTGCCTCACCCCAACCTACAAGGTGATGGGGCGGTAAAAGCCGGCCTTACTTCTTCTTGAACACCAAGTCCCACACCCCATGCCCCAGGCGCAACCCCCGCGCCTCGAACTTGGTCAACGGCCGCCATTCCGGACGCGGTGCATAACCGTCGGCGGTGTTCTCCAGCGCCGGCTCGTTCGACAGCACCTCCAGCATCTGCTGCGCGTATTCCTCCCAGTCCGTCGCCAGGTGGAGATAGCCACCCGGCTTCAGGTAGCGCACCAGGTTGGCGACGAAGGCCGGCTGGATCAACCGGCGCTTGTTGTGGCGCTTCTTGTGCCACGGGTCCGGGAAGTAGATGTGCACGCCGGACAGGCAGCCTTCCGGCAGCATGTCGCGCAGCACTTCCACCGCGTCGTGACGGATCACGCGGATATTGGTGAGGTTCTTTTCACCGACCAGCTTCAGCAGCGAGCCGACGCCGGGCAGGTGGACTTCCACGCCCAGGAAGTCGGTATCCGGGCGGACTTCGGCGATGTCGGCGGTGGTGGCGCCCATGCCGAAGCCGATCTCCAGCACCTTCGGATTGTCGCGGCCGAACAGTGCGTTCAGGTCCAGGCGGCGGCTGGCGTCGTATTCCACGCCGTAGACCGGCCACAGTTCGTCCAGCGCGCGTTGCTGGCCGGTGGTGACGCGGCCGGCACGCAGCACGAAGCTCTTGATGGGGCGGTTCCGCTCCGGGGAGGCGTCGTCCGGGGTGTCGGGGGAGTCGATCGGGTCGATGTCGTTCATGGTCGTCAGGCGTGATGCGACAGGCCGGGTATGGCCCGTCGGGAAATCAAAAACCGCTTATTTTACAGGACGTTCCGCCAGCAGGTCGCGGTAAAACGCGAGCCGGGTCGGAGCGATGTCGCCGGCTTCCGCCGCCGCGCTGATCGCGCAGCCCGGTTCGACGCGGTGCCAGCAGTTGTGGAAGCGGCACTGGCCGGCGTAGGGGCGGAACTCGGGGAAGCACCACTCCAGGTGGCGCGGCTCCACATGGTGGAGGCCGAATTCCTGCATCCCGGGCGAGTCGATCAGGTGGCTGTTGGCGTCCAGGTGGTAGAGCGAGGCGTAGGTGGTGGTGTGCGTGCCGGCATTCAGCGCCTCGGAGATTTCGCCGACGCGGGCGGCGGCTTCGGGCACCAGGGCGTTCACCAGGGTGGATTTGCCCATGCCGCTCTGGCCGACGAACACCGACACTTGGCCATCCAGCAAGGGGCGTAGCGGCGACACATCCTGCTTGGCCGACAGCTCGGCCACCCGGTAGCCGAGCTTCTGAAAGACCGACAGCCGTTCGCGCAAGGCGGTGGTTTCCGGCAGGTCCACCTTGTTGAGCACGATGGTCACCGGCAGCTCGGCGGCCTCGGCGGCGACCAGCGTGCGGTTGAGCATGGAGTCGTGGCAGGCGGGGCGCCCGGCCACCACCAGCAACACCTGGGTGACGTTGGCGGCGATCAGCTTCTCGCGGTTCTCGTCCTGGCGGTAGAGCAGGGCGTGGCGCGGTTCGACCGATTCGATCACCCCTTCGCCCTTGCCGGTGACCAGGATGGTGACGCGGTCGCCACAGGCGACGTCGGTCTTCTTGCCGCGGGTGACGCAGTCGAGCACGCCGTCGGCGGTTTCCACCCGGAAACGCCGGCCGAAGCGCTGCACCACCCAGCCCGGTTGCGGCCCGCCATGCGGGTGCTGACGCTGGCCGCGCTTCAAAGCTTCAACAGCGCTTCCACTTTCGCGGCGCACAGCAGGTCGTTGTCCGACACCTTGTTGCCGATGTCGTGGGTGGAATAGGCGAGCGTGACGGCGTTGTAGACGTAGTCGACGTTCGGATGATGGTTTTGGCGGTTCGAGATCCAGGCCACGGCGTTGACGAAGGCCATGACCTCGTAGTGGTTCTTGAACGGGAAGGTCTTGCGGATGAAATCGGTCCCGATCACTTCCCAGTCCTTGAACGCAGCGAGGAAGGTGAGCGCTTCTTCCTCGGTGACGCGGCGCGGGGTGCGGGTGCAGGGGGTGAAGGCAGGGCTTTCCATCGGAATCCTCCTTAGTTCTGCGCAGCCTGCAACGCCGCAATGCGCAGGGCGGCAGGCGGGTGCGAGTCATAGAACATCGAATGCAGCGGGTCCGGCGTCAGCGTGGATGCGTTATCACGATAGAGCTTCTTCAGCCCGTGGACCAGTTCTGCCGCATCGGCATGCTGGGCGGCAAAGGCGTCCGCTTCGTATTCGTGCCGGCGGGAATAGTGCGACAGCAGCGGCGCGAGCGGCAGCGTGATCAGCGGCGCAACCGTCAGGAACAGGAACAAGCCCACGCCACGGTTCTGCAGGGTGACGCCCAGGCCCTGGTAGAAGGCCGGATAGTCGATCGCCCAGGCGGCAACGCCAAGTGCGGCCAGCGCCATCGCAAACATCCACACGATCCGTTTGGTGACGTGGCGGTGGCGGAAGTGCCCCAGTTCGTGTGCCAGCACCGCTTCGATCTCGGTCGGGGTCAGCCGTTCGATCAGCGTATCGAAGAAGACGATGCGCTTGGCGCGCCCCAGGCCGGTGAAATAGGCGTTGCCGTGGCTGCTGCGGCGCGAGCCGTCCATGATGAACACGCCACGGGCGGTGAAGCCGCAGCGGGTCAGCAGCGATTCGATGCGTGCCTTCAGCGATGCATCTTCCAGCGGCACGAAGCGGTTGAACAGCGGCGCGATCACCAGCGGATAGAGCACCAGCATCACCAGGTTGAAGGCCACCCAGGCGCCCCACACGTACAGCCACCAGTAGCGGCCCATGTGCTCCAGCAGCCACAGCGCGCCGGTCAGCAGCGGCAGGCCCAGTGCGGCGCCGAGCAGCGCGCCTTTCACCAGGTCGCCGAGGAAGCTTTGCCAGGTCTGGCGGTTGAAGCCGAAGCGCTGCTCCACGCCGAAGACCCGGTAAATGCCCAGCGGCAGATGCAGCAGGGCGGAGATGACGGACACCGAGGCCAGCGTGATGACGTTGTGCACGAGCGTGGGCCAGCCGAACAGGCC
>CBIHQA010000118.1:0-9040 GCA_966211475.1 uncultured Neisseriales bacterium | reverse complement strand
GACACGGCTCCCGGCGACTTCACAAGGAGCTAAGCAGATGGCAGACATTAGAATCCTGATCGTGGCCGACCAGGAGGCCGCCAGTGGCACTCTGGATTTCGGCAGCGACGACTTCGGCTTGTCGGAACTGGTGGCGGCTCTGGCGTCCACCCCGGCGACCATGCCGCATTTCGTGGTGACGAAGGCCCACCGTGCTGCACTGGCAGCCGACATCCAGAATTTCCGCTTCGACGATCCGGCCAAGTTCGATCCGTCCCAATATGACGAAATCTGGCTGTTCGGCATCTCGCGCAGCGAAGCGGCGCTGTCGCAGAACGAGCTGAAGGCGGTCACCCAGTTCATGGACCACGGTGGCGGCCTGTTCGCGGTGGGCGACCACCAGGACCTGGGCCTGGCGCTGTGTGGCCAGGTGCCCCGTGTGCGCAGCATGCGGAAATGGACCTTCCCCGAAGCGGACCTCAACGGCCAGATCGCCCCGCCGGTGGGTGTCACCGCCTTCGACGAGGGGCAAGATTCCACCCTGCGCCACGATACCCTGCGCGAAGGCGAGGACGCCGGCTACCAGTTCGATGACCAGTCGGACGATATCCCGCAGCCGATCCAGCCGAAGTGGTACCCGGTGAAGTCGAACCGCTTCTTTACCTCCTCCTACCCACATCCGCTGCTATGCGGCCCCAACGGCGCGATCAAGGTGCTGCCGGACCACATGCACGAGGGCGAATGCATCGGACCGGACGAGGTCTCGAACCCGGACTATCTGACCCGCAGCGTCACCTTCGCCGGCTACACCTCGGAGGAATTCCCCGCCCTGCCTGGCTCCAGCGACCGGCTGGCGCCGGAAGTCATCGCCCGCGCAACGGTCATCGGCGGGCACACCACCGACCTGCAAAGCAGCCTGGGCAACAGCCCGGCGACGCAGGCGCAAACCTTCGGCGTGCTGGGCGCCTACGACGGCCATAAGGTGAACATCGGTCGGGTGGCGGTCGATGCGACCTGGCACCACTTCATCAACATCAATATCCGCGGCGTGGCGAGCGGCGTGACGGCGATTAAGGAGCAAGGCTACGCCGCCACGCCGGACGGCCAGAAGGCGCTGGACAATATCAAATCCTACTGGCGCAACCTGGGCGTGTGGCTGGCGCCCAAGCACGTCCACAAATGGATGTTTGAAGACCTGCTGTGGCAGGTGCGCTGGCGCTATCCGCTGGTGGAAGAGCTGTCGCCCCACGCCCTGGACCGCAAGCTGGACGCCGGCGCGGTACGCTATGTCGGCGATGTGACCCGCAATCTGCTGACGCGGATGTCGACCAAGTGCCTGACCTTGCACTGGCTGCGGCCGTACTTCGAGCGGATTCCGATCCAGCTGATCTCCGACCCGTGGTGGTGGAAGCCGGATCCGGCGCCGGACCCGGTGTTCGATGCGGTAATCAATTCCACCCTCGGCGCGATGGTGCTGTCGGTGGCCCGCAGCTTCCCGACCCGGGAACGGCCGGATCGTGAAAAGCTGAGCCACGCCGTCGCGTCCGCCGTACCCGCCGGGCTGGAGGTAGCGCACCGGACCACTCGCGAGCTGCTGGCACGGGTGGAGCAGGCAAATGCGCTGATCGAGAAGTCGATTCAACGTTGAATCAACAACCAGCAGCCCGCCACGCGTTTGCAACAGATGGCTACAAATGAAAAAGGGTCGGCAATTGCCGACCCTTTTCTATTGACGGGCGATCCGCCTTGGCGGCCCGCCCGTTGAGACTCAACCGAGACTCAGACCGTAGTCACGTAGGCGTTGCCCTGGTAATAGGCACTACCCTTGCCCCGCTTGGAGCGGAAGGTAACGTGGAACTGACGTCCAACCGGACGCACGGCGAGGACTTCGAAACGGATGACTTCTCCGTTGATCTGCTGAGCGAAACGCACGCCCGGGTGCAACTCTTTGATAAACATTTAACTTCCAATACAAACAAGCAGCGGGCCAGGGCAGATTTACCCCGGCGTCGCACACACAACGCCTGCGCAGACGGATCTCAAGCGATCACAAGCGTCCGGCAGGACCAGAGGGTGCTCGCGCTACAGCTCCTGCGACTGGGCAGGATGGCCTGGCGTTGCGCGACAACAGCAACCGGCAAGACAAGCTAGGTGGACAACACGGGAACACGCTTTCGCGAGAGGCGAAAGGTAAGCCAGAGCGGCAAGAAAGCTTGAAAACTGCGACGTGAGCAGGTCCGGCATCCATCATGGACACGGGACCAAGCGGCGCATCATACCCGGAATGACGATGGTCTGGGGATTTATTTTTGCGGATTGCTCCGACGCACTTCTCATTTGAGGTGAATAACACCAGGCAACCTCATGCGGCACGCCGCATCTGACCGGTAAGGGCCTCCAGCATGATTTCCCGCAGCCGCTGCACCGCGGCGGCCGGCTCCGCCTCCGACCGCAACAGGTTCAGCCCCAGCATCGGCAATGCGGGCAGACCGCCCGCCGAAGTCGACAGCACACGTACCGTGGCCGGTACCCCGACGTCCGTCCGTACCGTTACACCAAGCCCCGCGGTGACGGCGGCCCAGACACCGCCCAGGCTGGGGCTGGTAAAGGCAAGCCGCCAGGGGATGCCGGCGCGGTCCAGCGCAGTGGTCGCCGCAGTACGCAGTAAACAAGGCGCTTCCAGCGCGACAATCGGCAGCGGTTCCTCGGCCGACCAAGTCGGCGCGGCCAACGGTCCGGCGGCTCCCAGCCAGCGCATCGGCAAGCGGCACACCGGCTCCGCATGCGGCATGGCGACACCGGCGTCCCAGGCCAACGCCAAATCCAGGCGGCCGGCACGCACCTGATCGAGCAGCTCCGCATTGCGAGCGATGCGGGCCTCGATGCGTACCTTGGGGTGGGCGCGGGCAAAACGGCCCAGCACGTCCGGCAACAGGCGCTCGCCAAAATCCTCCTGCAGGCCGAGCCGCACCCAGCCTTGCAGCTCCGCCCCGCGCAGGGCAGTGGCGGCTTCGTCGTTGAGTTCCAGCAGGCGCCGGGCGTAACCCAGCAGGGTCTCGCCGGCGTCGGTCAGCGCCATGCCGCGCCCGGCCTTGCGCAAGATCGGCGTGCCGGCCTGTTCCTCAAGCTTCTTGAGTTGCGCGCTGACGGCGGAGGTGGACCGCCCTAGCCGGTCGGCGGCCTGGGCGAAGCTGCCTAGCTCAATGCCGGTCACGAAGCTGCGCAGTACGTCGATGTCGAAATTGATTCGTCGCACGTCAATCATCCCAATTTTCTGGATCATTGATCCGTAATTTCCCGATTTTCAGGATTATCATCCAGCGCTACCTTATGGGTGTCAATCCACTTGCACCCCACGGAGACTTCGACCATGAACAAGCAAAGCCCCGCCCGGCAGGCATTCGGCGACCTGGCGCCCAAATTGGCGGAACTGACCGACGACGTGCTGTTTGGCGACATCTGGGCACGCACCGAGCTATCGCCGCGCGACCGCAGCCTGATCACCGTTGCCGCGCTGGTGGCGATGAACCGCACCGAGCAACTGCCCTTCCACCTTCAGCGCGCGCAGGAAAACGGACTCGCCCAGGCGGAGCTGGTCGAGCTGATCACCCACCTCGCCTTCTATTCCGGCTGGCCGACTGCGGTATCGGCACTGAATGTATTGAAGTCGAACGCCGCCTGACCCCGACTCTTTGTGGAGCACCATCATGCCCTTCGCCCGCATTTCCCTGCTCAAAGGCAAATCCCCCGACTATCTGCGCGCGGTATCCGACAGCCTGCACCTCGCACTGGTGGAAGCCTTCGAAGTACCGCCGGACGACCGCTTCCAGGCAATCCACCAGCATGAACCGGGTGAGCTGATCTTTGATCGCCACTACCTGGGCGGCCCTCGTTCGGACGATTACCTGCTGATCCAGATCACCGCCGGCAAGGTCCGGACTACAGCAACCAAGCAAGCTTTCTACCGGCGACTGGTCGAACTGCTGGCCGATTCCCCCGGCCTGCGGCCGGAAGACGTGATGGTCATCATCAGCACCACCAGTTCGGAGGATTGGTCGTTCAGTGGCGGCAACGTCTGGCTACCCGCCCGGCCACAAGCGGGGGCCGCAGCATGATCGCGATGCAATACAACTTTGCCCTGCCGGCCGACTACGACATGGCGATCATTCACCATCGCATCGCCAGCAAAGGCCACTTGATGGATGGCTTCCCGGGCCTGGTATTCAAGGCCTACCTCAGCGCCGCCAAGGCGGGGACACTGCCATCGAGGGAGAACCTGTACGCGCCCTTCTACCTGTGGGAAGGCAGCAAGGGGATGAACAACTTCCTGTGCGGGGAAGGATTCGCCGGGGTGTCCGGCGCCTTCGGCTGGCCCTCGGTAAAAACCTGGTCGGTGTGGGCATCCAACCTGTCGCCGGACATTGCCGCCGCGCGGTATGCGACGCGGGAGATCGTGCCGATTGCGCCTCATGCCTCGCTGGGCGCGTTACGGCAGCAGGAACGTGAAGCCGTCGATGCGGCGGTGAAGCAAGGACACGCACTGACGACGGTCAGCGGATTCGATCCGGCGAACTGGTCGCTGGTGCGCTTCCGGCTCTGGTCAGAGGCTCCTGCTGTGGCGGAGGCTGGGGTGCAAGTTTACGAAGTCGGGCATCTGTCTTTGCCTGACCGCCCGATGGCCGCCAGTCAATCGGCTTGAAAGCGGCGCTTTACCCACCCTCATGACGGGCACCGGGTTTGCTTCATGTTGGAGACCCATGCGCGGCACCTTGGCGTACCGCGCATTTCGTCACCCAGCCTCCCGACCGGGTGCAAGGTATACATGTGGTGGGTAAATCCTGCCGCGGCCTGTTCCGGTCGGTACGGAGACCATCATGATTCCCAATCCAAGCACCCCGCCCGAACTTGCCGAGCAACCTGATACCGGGCTGCGCTCCGCCCGATCCACCGTCATGCCGGACAACGTCCCCGGCCCTGACAGCGCTGGCAGCAATGCCCACCCGACACAGCAGCCACACCGAGCCAGTCGGCCTTCGGCCCCTTGGACCACTGTGGCACTAGCCGGTATCGCCACGGCAGCGCTGAGCCTGTTCTTATCCCGCCGCGGCCGGAGATCGCGGTGAGCCTGAGGCAGCACGGCCGGACTGGCATCGGCTCCCCGCGCGCCCTACGGGTGCCAAGGCTTTAAACCCATAGGTGCAGGAGCAAATCCGGAAAAAAGGGCAGCCAGCGCTTCATGCGCAGCCTGCCCCATCTACGCTTCCACCTACTGCCCGCCAATCAATGGCCGTCACGGCGGAGGCTTACCACTTGCCGCCGCGACCCAACTGGTTGAGTTGCTGGTCGAGTTGGGCCAATGCCTCGGCGCCCTTGGCCTTGCCGGACAGCACGTCGTGCGCAACGTTGAAGAAGGCGCTGCTGACCTGGTTGTACTTGGCAGCGGTAACCGTCGAGGGTCGGCCCACCGCACCGGTGAATACGCTGCGCAGGTCCCCCATGAAGGGGTTGGCCTTCAGCACGTCCGCATCCTGGTAAAGGCTGACGATGGTGGGATTGAGCGATTGCCCGATCGCGTTGCGCTTCTGCGCCTCCGGGCCGGTCATGTACATGACGAAGTCGGCCGCCAGCTTCTGGTTGCGGGAGTATCTGGATACCGCCAGGTTCCAGCCGCCCAGCGCGGCGGCGTTGCGCCCCTGCGCGCCGCCCTTGGGCAAGGGCGCGATGCCGACCTTGCCTTTGATGACGCTATCCGGCGCCTGCGCCAGCGACCACGCGTAGGGCCAGTTGCGCATGAATACTGCGTTGCCGGCCTGGAACAAGCCACGGGCTTCCTCTTCGCCGTAGTTCAGCACCCCGTCCGGGGTGATGGTGCCGATCCAGCCTCGCGCATCGTCCAGCGCCTTGGCCGCGCCAGGGTTGTTGATGCTGATCTTGCCACTCTTTTCGACGATCTGGCCGCCGCCGTGGCTGACCACCCATTCCAGCGCGTCGCAGGTCAGGCCCTCATAGGCGCGGCCCTGGAACACATAGCCCCACATCTTGCTGTCGCCGCTCGCCTTGCGCTCCGCATCCTGGATCTGGCGGGCAGTGGCGGTCATCTCCTCCCAGGTTTGCGGCACCTTGAGGTGATACTTCTCCAGCAGATCCTTGCGGTAGTAGAGCAGGCCCGCGTCGGTGAACCAGGGCATGGCAATCAGTTTGCCGTCCACCGTGTTGTTGGCGACGATGCCCGCGAAATGGTCCTTCTCCGATCCATGCGCGTAAGGCTTCAGATCGACCAGATGCTTGGAGAGGATACCGGGCCAGACGATATCCACCGACATCACGTCGATCCGGTCGGAGCCGTTGTTGAGCAGTTGCTGCAACAGCGCAAGCGCCTGGGTGGAGTCATTCGGCAAGTCCGCAAACGCAACCTCGTTGCCGGTCTTGCGCGCCCATTCCTTGGCGCCGTCCTTACACGGCGCGCCCTGGCAGGCGACGGTGATTCGGGCGGCTTGGCTGCTCAGTGCCACGCTGGCCAGCGTCAACGCCAATACGGCCGCAATCCGGTTCTTGATACGGTTCCTTTGCATCGGTGTGTCCTCTCTTCTCGTGTGCTGAATGGTCGGGCGCGGCATTCCAGCTCAATGCGTTGGCGGCGCTCCGGTGTCGGTCACCTGTCTCGGCGGTGATCCCGTCGCAGCAAAACATAACACCCAAAAACGAACATAATCAAACAATTTTTCGTAGTGTGCTGACGGGACTGACTGCCTGGTCCGTCTCTCAAAGCGCTGTTTTATTGACGTGCATGGAAATAACTGGGCGGAAATGGCCGTCGCCTCGAAATGTTCGATATTGTTTGTTTTTTTGATTGCGTGAGGACAGGCCGAGGGGAAGCCGACGAACGGATACCGGTTGATATGCCATCTTCTGGCATCGAGACGGTCGCATCAGTGGAATGCACCGGCAATGACTGCAGGCAGGATTGAAGGTATTCGAGCTCGATGGGGATTCGTGATGCGCCTTGGGCCGGTGTCAGGTCAGGCGCTCAGGGGAGCGTCGGGGATTCGACGGCATTTCAAGGTGTGGTTTGGCGTTCCCGAGGGCGATGCGCACTCAATCGTCCAGCAGCTTCAACTCACCTCTCAACAGGTCATTCGCCTGCCGGAGCAAGGTGCCCAACAGATCAACCGGCACGCGCAGGGTTAGCACGGCGGTATCGCCATAGTCCGCCTGTTCAACCGTTGCACTATGTTGGGAGCACAGCCGCCGCAACCCCGCTTCACCGGAGAACGGCAGCGCCACCCGCAACACTCGTATCGGCACCTGCTCGATCAGCTCGGCGGTCTTCATCGCGTCGGACACCGCCTGACCGTAGGCACGCGCCAGGCCACCAGCGCCGAGCTTGATCCCGCCCCAGTAGCGCACCACCACGGCCAGCACGTTGGTCACGTTCTTGTGCGACAACACGTTATACATCGGCCGGGCGGCGGTGCCGGCGGGTTCGCCGTCGTCGTCCAGGCCGCTGTCACCCTCGCAGATCAGCGCCCAGCAATAGTGGCCGGCGCCCGGATAGCGGTTGCGCACCTCCGTCAGCCATGTCCGCGCCTCCGCCCGGCTGGTGGCGGGAAACACTAGGCCGATGAAACGGCTCTTCTTAATCTCGATTTCCGCCTGGGCTGGCTGGGCAAGTTGGAACATGGGGCGGCAAAGTTAAAATGGAGGGTTAGTGTACCACCCCGGGACGTGACAGCGGCGGCCTCGGAAGGCCGCCGCTGGAGTACGACAGCCTGACGGCGTCAGGCTGTCGCAGGCACCAACGCCGGTTGCCGGCGATTGATCCGCAGCACTACCAGCGCGCTGACGATGCACAGGCCGCCAGAGATCATGGTGGCGATGGTGTAGCTGCCCAGGCTATTGCGCAGCAGCCCTGCCCCTAGGGCCGCGAATGCCGCGCCCAGTTGGTGACCGGCAACGATCCAGCCGAATACGATCGGCGCCTCGCGGCTGCCGAAGCGGTCGGTGGTCAGACGGACCGTCGGCGGCACGGTGGCCACCCAATCCAGCCCGTAGAACATCGCGAACACCGGCAGGCCGAAGAAGTCGATCCCAAACGCGTACGGCAGGTAAATCAGTGCCAGGCCGCGCAGGCCGTAGTACCAGAACAACAGCACGCGGGCATTGAAGCGGTCCGACAGCCAACCCGACAGCGTGGTGCCGAACAGGTCGAAGATGCCCATCGCCGCCAGGATGCTAGCGCCGCGCACTGGCGTCAGACCGTAGTCGCCGCACATCGCGATGAAATGGGTACCGATGTAGCCGTTAGTGCTGGCGCCACAGACGAAGAAGCTGAAGAACAGCAACCAGAAATCACGCGACTTCGAGGCCTTGGCCAGCGCGCCAAAAGCAATCGCGATCGGGTTCTGGGTGGAAGGCGGCGTCACCGGCGCATCTGCCGGCTCGCCCAGCGGGCGCAGGCCGACACTGGCCGGCCGCTCCGGCAGCAGCCACGCCACCAACGGCAACACCACCGCCGCAGCGACAGCCACCACCAGCACCACCGGACGCCACCCCTGATGCTCGGTAATGGCAGCCAGCAACGGCAGGAACACCAGTTGGCCGGTGGCCGAGCTGGCGGTCAGGATGCCCATCGCCAGGCCGCGCCGTTCCACAAACCAGCGGTTGACCACCGAAGCGCCCAGCGTCATCGACGTAGCGCCGGTCGCACAGCCGACGATCAGCCCCCAGATCAGCTGCATCTGCCAAGTGCTCTGCATCATGCTGGACAGACCGACGAATACCGCCAGGATGGTCAGCGCCGACATCACCGTGCGACGCAGACCGAAGCGCAGCATCGCGGCGGCGGCAAACGGCCCCATCAGGCCGAACAGCGCCAAGTTGACCGACAGCGCCAGCGAGATGGTGGCGCGGCTCCAGCCGAATTCATGTTCCAGCGGCACCATCATCACGCTGGGCGTAGCACGCGTGCCGGCCGTGATCAGCATCACCAGGAAGGTCACCCCAATGGCGATCCATCCATAGTGGAAGCGGCTGCGGGCCCAGTTGGCTAAGGTCTGCATGA